>NZ_JNUP01000072.1:40495-294271 GCF_000758165.1 Spirochaeta lutea
CCTCTTCTAACTCTTCGGCCTCTTCTAACTCTTCAGCCTCTTCTAACTCTTCGGCTTCTTCTAACTCTTCGGCTTCTTCTAACTCTTCGGCTTCTTCTAACTCTTCAGCCTCTTCTAACTCTTCGGCCTCTTCTAACTCTTCGGCCTCTTCTAACTCTTCGGCCTCTTCTAACTCTTCGGCTTCTTCTAACTCTTCGGCTTCTTCTAACTCTTCGGGATGCGTATTCCCGTCATCAGCTATGCCCCCCAGGCTTCCACTGGAGGTTACTTTTTTCGCCCTCTTCAGCGCGGTAGATGGTTTCTGTGGGGTAGAGTTCTGTAGGGTACTTAACACCCGTTCAACTGCTTCCTCAATTCTTCTAATATCCATGGGGCGCTGGTCTGAAATTACCTTATTGCCTCCAAAGATGTTTTCTAATTCATCCCACTTCTGTTCAATAAGAGAGTCTAAGTTCTTCTGTTTTTCCTTATCCTTCGAATGAACTCCGCGCAATAACTGTTTATGCACATCCTGTTTACGGAGATGAAGCTCAGTTTTCCATCTTTTTAGATCAAGAGACTCCTTATTCTCTAGATACTCCTGAACTAAACTAAGCTGGAATCTCCTCAAGCGATCGGCAACAATCACCGAAGGATCCTGTTTGAGATTCAATAGGAGGAACGTAAACAGATAGCTAATTATCCATGTAGCCACTATGAGAATGACCTTTAAATGGTCCCCTAGGTACGTCTCCGCCTTTGATACAAGAGTTATTATATTAAAATTGTACGGGCCGTTAATTCCAACAGCTATTTGGATCTGCGAATTAATTCCGACCTGCCCCAGAATTGTATACTCGTTAACCGGTTCGATGGTTTCTTTCCAATCATGAGCTTTTATACTTCCAATGAGTGGGGTCGGAATATTCACGGCCAGGGTATCTTTATTTATGGTGATTAAACGCTTCTCGATATCAACAAATTGCTTTTGTATAAGTTGATTATTAAGAGCGGACAGGCTGATGGTGAAAACTGCTGTACCCGTGAATAATTCATAGTTGTCCATTATTGGAAGTGAAATCGTCAGCGAATTATTCTCTAGGAGAGAGATAGCAAGTCCTTGTTCTTCTTTCAGTAGGTAGGTTTGTATCTCAGAACCGTCTTCTATATCCTCAATAGGCTTATAAACAATTCTATTTGCTGAACGTTCAGCAATATCGCTGAGCTTGGTGCTGTAAAACAAATTACCACTGTCTTGTGCAATAAACCGTATACTTCCCAGCCCTTGCACCTCAGAGAAAAGTTGCGTAGTAAGGGCTTCCCTCTCGCGGATCAATTCCACGGGCTGATTTATCCTGCTAGCAAGCTGAACGGCGTTTGATTGCAAATAATTGTTGAGAGAGGATAGAACGGTCTCCAAATAAGAATCGAGGGTATTGGCGACACCTACCAGCCTATTATCCACAATCTGTTGTACCCTTGTTTCGTAAAATAATGAGTCTAAGGTTGTGAATAAATTCAGAAAACCAACACCGGCTAACAAACCTGCACATGTAAGAGAAACGATTAAACTAATAAGAATTTTTTGACTTGTTCGCATTCACCTTACTTTTTCGGAAACACTGGTTTTCTGTATCTATTTTCGGCAATTTTACACAAGTCCTGGAGAAAAACAACCAACACTTCGTCGGTGCACGGCATCGAAATAGGCTGGAAAAAGGTACCGTTTTACTAAACCAAGTGGTATTAATTGCAGTTTTCACCGAAATGCGCGATGTATCCGTGATGGCACCACATATCCGGTATTCATTGCAGGTTTTCTTGCTCACTATACTAGACATTCTCGTAAAAAAAAAACAGAAGGCTTTCAAGCCTTCTGTTTCATTTCACTATGGAATAAACCCTTACTCTTTTGCCTTTTCAGCCTTCTTCGCTGTAGGTTTTTTTTCTTTTTTTTCTGTGGTAGTTTTACTATTTTTAGGTTTTTCCTTACTTTCTGAAACAGTAGTCTTCTCTACCAATTCAAGAATAACCATCTCAGCAGCATCACCCTGCCGTTTCCCCAATTTCAGGATACGAGTATAGCCCCCGGGTCGTTTTTCGAATAATGGGCCAATCTTCTCAAAAACCTTTCGAATGGCTGCATCGTCCTTAATTCTTCTTCCTACCATTCTTCTATTATGGACAGAATCAACCTTTGCACGAGTAATTATCTTTTCAATCTGAGATCTAACAGCAAGCGCTTTGGTATGAGTAGTTGTTATTCTTTCATGCTGAATTAATGATGTTATCATATTCCGCAGCATTGACTCTCGATGGCTTGCTTTTCTCCCCAGCCGATTAAAACCAATCTTATGTTTCATCGTTTACATCATCCTTTTTCTCTGGAAACCTTGCAGCACTCTTTAGTGAACTATAATCAGTCATACCTAAGCTAAGATTCCACTCTTTTAGTTTTTCCTTAATCTCTTGTAGTGACTTTTTACCAAAGTTTCTAGTTTTTGCTATCTCATCTTCGGTTTTCGATGTTAGATCACCTATCGTTTTTATATTTGCATTTTTTAGACAGTTGCTTGACCGTACGGAAAGTTCTAACTCATCTACTGGTGTTTCAAGTAAGGACTTAACACGCTCGGAATCCTCATCAACATCGTCATCACTTAAAATATGGTTTTCATCAAAGTTAATAAAAATGGTAAAATGATCCTTTGCGATTTTAGCAGCCTCAGCTAGTGCATCCTCAGGTCGTATACTACCATCAGTCCATACATCAAGTGTAAGTCGATCGTAATCCGTTCGATGCCCCACACGGGTATTCTCCACGGTATAGGTTACCCTCCGTATCGGAGAAAACAAAGCATCGATGGCGATCGTACCGACATGCTCTATTAACTTTTCTGATTGTTCGGAAGGTACGTATCCTCGTCCCAAATCAATTTCAAGTTCAATCTCTAAATGGGCACCTTCCATAAGAGTCAAAAGATGAAGATCCTTGTTCATTACTTCGACATCAGAATGCTCTTCGATTAATGCACCAGTGATCTCACCTGGACCTTTTAATTCAAGGGTTACAATCTTCTGTTCAACATCCTCTGGCAGTTTTACTCTCAGCTGTTTCAGGCTATTAATAAAATCCGATGTGTCTTCTACAACCTCAGGAATTGATTCAAACTCACTGGAGAGGACATGTGCGGTCCCCTCTGCATCAAAAGAAGTAATTCTCATCGAGGTCACTGCGTAACCCTGGATGCTGGACAGTAGTACTCGTCGTAACGTGTTTCCTACCGATGTCCCAAAGCCCCTTTCGAAGGGGTAGGCGATAAACCTACCATATTGACTTTGTACCTCTCCATGCTCGAACTGTATTCCACTGGGTCGTTTAAAACCTTTCAGAAGGCTTTTACGCGCCATTTGATCTCCTTGACGTTTTCTTCCATTTTCATCGATCCCGTAAAAAGGGCCGAAGTTTATACTCTTCGGCTCTTCCTGGGACGACATCCGTTATGAGGAATAGGAGTAACATCCTTTATACTGCGCACCCGCAACCCCAAGGCTCCTAGGGACCGTATGGCCGATTCACGACCGACACCGGGTCCTTTTACAAGTACATGAACATCCTGCAAACCAAAGTCCATTGCCTTCTGTGCCGCGCTTTCTGCTGTACTCTGAGCGGCGAAGGGTGTAGACTTTTTTGCGCCTTTAAAACCAAGACCACCTGCACTGGCCCATGATAATGCATTTCCTCGCATATCGGTTACAGTAACGATGGTGTTATTGAAGGTAGCCTGAATATAGACCATACCCTCAGTAACCGATTTTTTCTCTCGTTTCTTCTTTGTTTTAGCCAAGGTATATTCCCTCCACCTTCTTACTTCTTCTTACCGGCAACGGTCTTACGCTTACCTTTTCTGGTACGTGCGTTGGTTTGGGTCTGTTGTCCCCGAACCGGCAGTCCCCTTCTGTGTCTGAGGCCTCTATAGCAGCCAATATCCATAAGCCGTTTAATGTTTAGGGAAACCTCTGTTCGTAGTCGACCCTCAACCTTGAAGTCACTTTCTATCACGGTACGAATCTCGTTAACCTCTTCACCGGTTAGATCGTTGATTCGTTTACCACCATCAATACCTGTTTTTTCACAGATCTGTTTTGCTGAAGTTCTTCCGATACCGTAGATATATGTCAGCGCGATCTCTACATGCTTGTTCGGAAGGTCCACACCGGCAATACGTGCCATTCATGTCCTCCTATCGTTGTCTCTGCTTGTGCTTAGGGTTTTCGCAGATAATACGCACTACACCGCGTCTCTTGATAACCTTACATTTGTCACAAATTGGTTTAACACTTACTCGAACCTTCATTGTTCATCTTCCTTTTTCTAGAGATTCCTAGATCTAATCTTACCTTTTTTGCTGAATCCACCATGGTGGTGCATACGCAATTGCCCTTCAATCTGGCTCATTAAATCTAAATCGACTCCAACCAAAATCAAAAGACTTGTTCCACCCATCAAGTAAGCAACCTGAGCAGGGAAGTTAAAAACGGACTGAACTATTGTCGGTATTACCGCTATAAAAGCGAGGAATATCGAGCCTGGAAGGATAATTCTGTTTAATACCCTTGTTAGGTACTCTTCCATTTTTTCAGACCGGATCCCCGGTATGGAGCCGCCATTCTCTCTTATATTCTTTGAAATTTCAATAGGATTCAGAGAAACCTGTGTGTAGAAAAAAGCAAAGAAGATAATTAATACCGTGTAAAGTATTATATATAATGGCCCGCCTGGATTTAATGCGTTTGCCAGGTTTTGCAACCAACGGACATTTGGCCCCAGTGATTGCGCTATCTGCAGGGGGAACGTCAGAATTGATGAGGCAAAGATAACAGGTATAACTCCAGAAGGATTTATCTTGAAAGGGATATATGTGTTTTGGGCACCGTACATCCGTCTTCCCACAACACGCTTGGCGTAGTTAACGGGAATTTTTCTTTGACCCCTCTGCTCATAAATCACAAGGACCACTACTCCAACAAACATTACCGCTGCAACAATTACGAAAACCGGATTCAACTGATCATTCTGTATCGCGGTGAACAATTGCCAAAGTGCATTAGGCATCCTAGCCACAATACCAGCAAAGATAATCAAGGATATACCATTGCCAATACCACGCTGATTTATTTGTTCACCGAGCCACATAAGAAATACTGTACCGGCTGTTACGGTCAACATCGCAAGGATTGTGTAAGCAGTACGATTTATGGCAATGGCATCTGGAATACTATTCGCATAAACCGTAACGGTGACTGATTGAATTAATGCAACCCCCACGGTACCGTAACGAATCCATCGCTGTACTTTCTTTCTACCACCGTCTTCTTCAGAAATCTTTTTCAGGCTTGGGAATACCAACAACATCAACTGCATAATAATAGACATAGAAATATACGGCATAATTCCCAGCATGAAGACAGAGAAGTTTGTAAAGGCTCCACCTGAGAAGAAATCAAGGAAGCCCTCTATAGAAACGCCACCTGCGGTCTGCTGAGTTGCAAAATAAGCCTTCAGAGCAGTTACATTGATCCCCGGGATAGGGACAACCGTACCAATCCGAAAGATAATTAGAACGCCAAGGGTAAAAAATATTCTCTCCCTCAGATCCTTAATCTTAAAGATGTCTACTAATGCGTTATTCGCCATTGTTCTGGTCCTGTACTAATTCGATTTCTTTTACAGTTCCGCCAGCGGCTTCAATCTTCGATTTCGCAGCCCCCGAAACAGCAACAAATTCAAGGGTTAATCTCTTCGTAATAGTTCCATTACCGAGCACCTTAACCTCAAGTTCAGAATTCTTAATTAGGTTTTTTTCTCTCAGGGTATCTATAGAAACTACATCGCCTGATTCAAAAACCCTCTCCAGATCAGACAGGTTAATAACGGTAAAATTAACCTTGAAGGGATAGTTGCTGAAACCTCTGCGCGCAATTCTACGATACAGAGGCATCTGGCCGCCTTCAAAGCCCGGGCGAACACCACCGCCTGATCGGGAATTCTGTCCGTTCATCCCCCGACCTGCGGTACAGCCATTACCGGATCCGGCTCCCCTACCAACTCTCTTTTTTTGCTTAGTTGCACCAACTGGTTTTCGAAGCGCATCCATTATTTAATCTCCTCAACTTCCAGCAAGTAAGAAATGGAGGTTATCATCCCCTGTATCATGGGATTTAATTCCTTTTCTACAACTTGATTGAGCTTTTTGAGCCCAAGAGCCGAAACCGTAGCTCTATGCTTCGGCTTCCTTCCAATACTGCTTTTTACCAATTTAATCCGAACTCTCATTGGTTAACCCCACATCTCGTGCAATGATTTACCGCGGTTCTTAGCCACTGCTCTTGCGTTGAACAATGACTCAAGGCCATTAAACACTGCCTTTACGACGTTGATGGCATTCTGTGAACCTAAGCTCTTGCTAAGGACATCATTTACACCACCGACTTCGAGAATCGCCCGAACCGGTCCACCAGCAATAACCCCTGTACCCGGAGCGGCAGGTTTCATTAGAACACTGGCACTTTTGTATTTTCCAACAATCTCATGAGGTATAGTAGTCTTCTTAACCGGAATATGGATGAGATTCTTTTTTGCTTTCTCTACACTCTTTCTAATTGCTTCAGATACGTCATTGGCCTTGCCAAACCCATATCCTACACGGCCATTCTTATCTCCAACAACCACTAGTGCAGAGAAACTGAATCTCCGACCACCCTTAACAACTTTGGCAACTCGGTTAAGGGTTATGAGTTTTTCAGTAAACTCTTTATCTCGTTCTCTATCAGATCGATGATCCACGTACTCCCCCTTAAATCTTAATCCCGGCTTTGCGGGTGCCTTCAGCTACAGCCTTTACTACACCATGGTATAAATAGCCGTTTCTATCAAATACAGCTGTTTGGATTTTTAGGTCCAGCATTTTTTTACCAAGAGCTTCACCCAACTTTTCAGCATCGGCTGCAGAAACTTTCAAATCTTTAAACTCGCCAACCGTTGATGCTGAAGTGATGGTGTGCCCATTCAGATCATCAATAACCTGAATATAAAGATTCTTATTACTCTTATAAACCGAAATCCTAGGCTTTTGCGCTGTACCCTTCAGGTTTTTACGAACTCGCAGTTTCCTTCGAGCCCGTCGTTGCAGCTTTTCTTGTATTCTCTTCATATCGATACCTTATTTAATACCTGATTTTCCGACCTTGCGTCGCACGTACTCGTTCTCGTACTTCACACCCTTACCCTTGTAGGGTTCAGGCGGCCGAATGGAGCGAATCTCAGAGGCTACTCTGCCTACAAGAACCTTATCAATGCCCTTAACAGTCACCTTATTCTGGCCCTCAACCTCAACGGTCACCCCTTCAGGCACAACATATTCGACTGAATTAGAATACCCGAGGTTTAATGCCAAGATCTTACCCTTCAGCTCTGCACGATACCCTACACCATTGATGACCAGAGTTTTTGAAAAACCGCTTGTAACACCAGTAACCATGTTATTAAGAAGATTCCGATACAAACCATGGTATGATTTTGCGGGCTTACTATCGTCCTTGCGAGTAACAGTTGCAGTTTGGCCTTCCACCGAAATCACTACCAAAGGCTTATAATCCTGCTCGAGTTTTCCCTTAGGGCCTTCAACGCTGATAAGATCATCTGTAACGGTTACTTTTACACCCTGCGGTATAACCACAGGCATTTTTCCTACACGTGACATAATTTACCTCTTACCAAACTGAACAAATGAGTTCGCCGCCGACTTTTTTCTCAGCAGCTTTTTTACCCGTAGTAACCCCTGCGGAGGTGGATACAATTAACATACCATAGCCGTTTAACACACGGGGCATTTCTTTATACCCGGAATAAACTCTTCGGCCGGGGGTAGAAATCTTAGAAATACCATGGATTACTGGATTTTCATTTTCATCATACTTCAGGAAAACACGAATGATATTCAAATTATCCTGGGTAACCTTCTTAAAGTTTTTAATGTAGCCTTCATTCTTCAAGATTTTAATAATTTCGAGCTTAAGTTTTGAGGTGTTAACATCAACCTTCTCAAACTTTGCTTGGCTCGCATTTCGAATCTTGGTAAGCATATCTGCTACAGGATCAGAAAGACTCATACTACCTCTCTCCTACCAGCTGGATTTGGTTACGCCAGGGATTAGACCTTCACTGGCGAACTTGCGGAAACAAACACGGCACATCTGGAACTTCCTCATATAACCTCTAGGTCTTCCACAAACCCGGCATCGGTTGACTCTCCGGGTCATGAACTTTGGTTTCCGCTGTGCTTTAATAATCATTGATTTTTTTGCCATGAATTAACCCCTTACTTCCTGAACGGCATACCGAGCTTAGTTAATAGGCTCTTTGCTTCTTGATCGGTTTCAGCAGTGGTAACTACTGCAACGTTCATTCCAGAAATTCGTTCGATCTTATCGTAATCAATTTCAGGGAAAATGATTTGCTCGGTTACTCCCAGGGAAAAATTCCCATGACCATCAAAGGCGTTAGGATTTACTCCGCGAAAGTCTTTAACCCGAGGAAGGGCAATACTCATGAGCCTGTCTAAGAATTCGTACATTCTATTACCGCGAAGTGTAACCTTTGCACCAACTTCCATACCCTCACGTAGCTTAAAATTGGCAATAGATTTTCGCGCACGGGTTTTTATCGGTCTTTGACCGGTAATTAGCGCCAATTCATTAACCGCAGATTCCAAGAGTTTTTTATTAGCTACCGCATCACCAATACCCATACTTACAATGACTTTCTCAAGCTTTGGTATTTGCATTGGGCTCTTATATCCAAACTCTTCTTTGAGTTCCTTCCGTACATTTTCTACGTAGGCTTTCTTTAAAACGGGAATATATGCAGCCATTACAACGCTTCTCCTGTTCGGACAGATGTTCTGACCTTCTTACCATTATCAAGGGTGAAGGTTAACCGAGTGGGCTTACCACTTTTATCAACGGCCATTACGTTGGAGATGTGGATACTACCCTCTATCTCCATAATACCACCGCGGTCATTCTGGTCCTTCCGTCTCACGGCCTTTTTAACCATGTTGACGCCCTCAACGATAACTCGACCCTTATTTAGATCCAGCTTCAAAATACGACCAGTCTTTCCCTTTTCTTTTCCAGAAACGACCATCACGAGGTCGTTTTTCTTCAACTTTGTGTTAACCGTAGTTTTATTCTGCATGACCTTCTCCTACAGAACTTCCGGAGCAAGCGAAACGATTTTCATATAATCTAAATCCCTTAACTCCCTAGCAACCGGCCCAAAGATACGCTTTCCCTTGGGGTTATGATTGGCATCGATTATTACACACGCATTATCATCGAACCGGATATACGTGCCATCCTCACGGCGAAATGCCTGTTTTGTTCTCACAATAACAGCCTTCTCGACCTTACCTTTTTTTACAGGCGCATTAGGAATAGCATCTTTAACCGCGACAACGATAATATCACCTACTCCAGCAGTTTTACGTTTAGAGCCGCCGAGAACCTTGATACACTGTACTCGTTTAGCCCCACTATTATCTGCCACATTCAAAAAGGTTTGCATCTGAACCATGTTTATTCCTCTCGCTTTGCGGCGTTATTTGGCACGCTCAACAACTTGAGTCAAACGCCAAACCTTGTCCTTACTCACGGGTCGACACTCCTCGACACGAACAGTATCTCCAACATGAGCATCATTTGCCTCATCGTGAGCCTTTAGTTTCTTAGACCGGGTTATATACTTCTTGTACAAGCCATGAAGTGTTTTAGTGGTTACCTTCACAACAATGGTTTTATCCATTTTATCACTGACCACTATCCCGGTATATGAACGCTTATTCTTTTTAACCGTCTCAATAGCTTCCACTGGGATCTCCTACTTTCTACTTGCCTTTGCACTTTCGGCTGCGTTATCAAAGTTATGAATAAGGGTATTTACCCGTGCAATCTTTCGCTTGATAACACGCTTCTCAAGTGGATTATCAAGATACCCAATCACTGAATTAAATCTAAGATCGAAGTATTTCTTCTGAAGCTCATCCTTCTTCTGAATTAATTCTTCCAGGGTCAAATCTTTGTATGAATCCTTCATCTTACTGCTCCATATCAGGCCGCATTACGAACTTGGTCTTAATCGGCAGCTTCGAACCAGCCCGGGCCATCGCTTCTTGGGCGAGGCGCGGATCTACACCAGCTATTTCGAACATCACGGTGCCAGGCTTAACCACGGCAACCCACGTCTCCGGACTACCCTTTCCCTTACCCATTCGGGTTTCAGCAGGCTTCCTTGTATACGGTACATCGGGGAAAATTCTGATGTACACCTTACCACCACGCTTGATGTGCCGGGTCATAGCAATACGGGCAGCTTCAATTTGGCGATTCGTAATCCATTTATTTTCAAGACTCACTAAACCGAACTCACCATATGAAACAGAATTCCCTCTAGTTGCCTTACCCAGTAAGGATGTGCCAACCTTTCGCTGACGTTTCCGATATTTAGTTCTCTTTGGGCTTAGCATGCTCTAACTCCTCGATCCACTTCGTTCACGCTTCTTGCGTACAACTTCGCCTGCATCTTCTTTGGTTTCCTTTTTGAGGACTTCACCCTTGAAGACCCATACCTTTACGCCAATCACACCGAAGGTAGTTTCTGCTTCTGCAAATCCATAATCGATGTTCGCTCGCAAGGTATGCAACGGCACTCTTCCTGCCATTTGGCTTTCGCTACGGCTCATTTCCGCACCACCCAAACGACCAGCTATCAGAATCTTCACTCCCTGTGCCCCATGGCGCATAGCATTGCCAACAGACATTTTTAGGGTTCTTCGAAATGATGCTCGGGATTTCAATTGCCTGGCAACGTTCAATGCAATGATCTGTGCATCGACTTCAGGCTTTTTAATCTCTTTTATTTTAATTTGGATCTTCTTATCAATTTCTTTTTGCAAGATAGATCCGATCTTCTCAATTGTTGCACCCTTCGTACCGATCAGTACGCCGGGGCGAGAGGTATGAATCACCAGGGTAACTCTTTGAGGATGCCTTATGAGTTCCACATCGGAAATCTCAGCGTTTTTGCTCTCAGGAATCTTCTTCAATAACCGCCTGATCTTTAGATCTTCGTGCAGTGTATCAGCATACTCCCGGGGGTCAACATACCATTTTGATCGCCAAGTCTGATTAATTCCAAGACGTAGGCCGATAGGATTAACTTTCTGTCCCACGTTATTCTCCCCTTCCTGTTTTTTCACCGACTACAGCAGTAATATGACTCATTCGCTTTTGTAATATGTCAGCACGACCTCGTCCCCGTCGCCATATGCGCTTCATCCTCGGTCCCTCATCGATGTACAATTCATTGACGTAGAGCATGTCTTCATCCAGGTTTTTATCCTGGTATAAAGCGTTAGATGCAGCCGAATGGACCACCTTCTTCAGAAGCTTTGCGCCCTTATGGGGTAAATGATCTAGTATAGCCATAACCTCTGAATAGGGTTTGCGACGAACCTCGTTTGCCACACGACGAATTTTTGAAGGAGAAATAAGTACGTATTTAGCATGGGCACGGTAAGCTTTTTTTTCTGCCATTTCCATCTCCCTTTTACCGCTTTCCGGCTTTCTTATCCGAACCAGCGTGACCACGGAAGATTCTCGTAGGAGCAAACTCACCAAGCTTGTGCCCAACAAGATTCTCCGTGACATAAACAGGGACCCAAGTCTTCCCGTTATACACTGATACAGTCATACCAACCATGTCAGGGATAATGGTAGATGATCGACTAAAGGTCTTGATCATCTTTTTATCACCGGACTTACTCATTTCGGTAACTTTTTTATATAGACTCTTTGCTATGAAGGGTCCTTTTTTTATTGACCTAGACACATTGAACTCCTACTTTCTTCGTTTCACTATGAAACGACTAGACTGCTTCCGCTTCTTTCTGGTTTTATATCCCTTTGTAGGTACACCCCAAGGACTAACAGGATGTCGGCCACCAGACGTCCGCCCTTCACCACCACCATGGGGATGGTCAACAGGGTTCATAACAACACCACGAACCTTAGGTCTATGACCAAGCCAGCGTGAACGCCCGGCTTTGCCGATAGAAACGTTCATGTGGTCTGCATTGCCAACAACTCCAAGAGTCGCAAAACACTTTTTAAATACAAGACGAGTTTCCCCCGATGGCAGTCGAAGAGTAACATAGTCTTTTTCTTTTGCTACAATCGTGGCATAAGCGCCTGCGGATCGTGCCATTTGTCCCCCGCGACCGAGCTGCAATTCGATATTATGCACCTGAGAACCAAGAGGTATAAACTCAAGCTGCATAGAATTTCCAACCTTCGGCTCAACAGAAACACCACTGATTATCTGATCCCCAGGAACCATTCCCTTTGGGGCGAGTATGTAACGCTTCTCGCCGTCGGCGTAATTCACAAGTGCGATATTAGCGGAGCGGTTCGGATCATATTCGATCGCAGCGATTTTACCAGGCACATCAAATTTCTGACGAGCAAAATCAATAGATCTGTATCTTTGCTTATGCCCGCCACCTCGTCGCCGCACAGAAATTCTGCCACTGGCGCCTCTTCCTGCTTTTTGGGACTTACCTTTTGTAAGGTTTTTTTCGGGGCTACGTTTAGTAATCTCCGAAAAATCCAAGGCTGTTTTTTCCCGCATTCCAGGTGTAATCGGATTATAGGTTTTAATTCCCATCTTAAACTCCCAGCCTATGCGCCTTCAAAGACACTAATGGTTTCTCCCTCTTTGAGGGTAACCACTGCTTTTTTCCACGAAGAAGTTTTACCCGCTGCTTGACGCAATCTTTTGGGTTTTCCCTTCACATTAACAACATTACAGGCAATAGGATTAACTTTAAAAAGTGATTTGATTGCCTCTTCAACCTGTATTTTGTTCGCTCTCTTATCAACAACAAAGGTGTACTTACCAAGCTCACGCTCCGCTGAGGATTTTTCAGTTACAATCGGTGCGATTATTATCTGATCGGGTCTCATTTTCATACTCCTCTACATTAGGCGGAAGCCGTTGTAGTGCTTTTTTTTGCATCACCGTAAAACTCATTCAGCTTTAGGGCAGCACTTTCAAGAACCACAACCTGCTTAGCATAAAATAAATCATGAGCCCGCAGCCGATTGTAGGATAATGATTTCAGCCAAGGAATATTTCTTCCAGCTCGCTTAACCATCTGATCCTCATCACGGATAATCAAAACCGCCCTCTCCGCAGGAATGATATTCTTTAAAATCTCATTAAGAGTCTTGGTTTTACCTTTACCAACCTGCAGATCCTCAAGCACAATTAATGTATCATTCTTCGTCTTGAGACTAAGAAGAGACTTCATAGCAAGACGCTTAATTTTCCGAGGAAGTGAGTATCCGTAGTCACGTGGTTGCGGACCATGGGAAATACCTCCACCCACCCATACAGGTGATTGTTTTCTACCTGCGCGGGCTCTTCCTGTACCTTTTTGTTTCCAAGGTTTTTTATGACTTCCAGCAACCTGGCTTCTAGTCTTTGTACTCGCATTACCAACACGCAGGTTAGCAAGTTCATTCCGGATAGCGTGATATATCGATCCGTCACTAACTTCGCGGTTAAATACCGAGTCATCGAGCTGGATGGTCTTAACTTCTTTTCCTTCTTTAGAAAGGACCTTCTTGTCCATGATCTCCTACCTTAACCTTTCTTCTTAGCCTTTGCTAAAACCAGATACGTGTTTTTGCGCCCAGGAACTGCGCCTTTAACAAGAATGACCTGTTTCTCAGCATCAACCTTGACTACGCGCAGGTTCTGTACGGTGACGCGATCAAATCCCATGCGTCCTGACATCTTAAGACCTTTAATAGTCTTGCTTGGATAGGCTGACTGTCCGGTTGAACCGTTTTCTCTATGAAACTTTGATCCATGGGTCTTACGACCACCGCCGAATCCCCATCGCTTCATCACCCCTTGAGTGCCCTTACCTTTAGAGGTACCGGTCACGTCGATAAATGAAACATCTTCAAAGAGCTCAACTCCAAGTACATCACCAGGATTTGTATCCTTCTCAAAGTCACGCATCTCGATAAGGCATTTCTGAGGTTTTGCTCCATCCTTGAACTGACCTGAATACGGCTTTGCTGCACGTGATTCCTTCATTTCGTCAGTACCAAGAATGACTGCGCTGTATCCGTCCCTATCGGGTACACGGTGCCCAATAACCAGGTTGGGCTCTACACGCACAACGGTAACGGGAGTAACCTTTCCCTTTTCATCAAAAACTTGGGTCATTCCGACCTTTTTTCCAATAAGCCCTATCATTCTTTTCCTCAATATCTTACGTATGTATGCTTTACTGCTTGATCTCTACGTCCACACCAGCTGGAAGTTCAAGCTTCATGAGCGCATCCATTACCGCAGAAGTCGGCTCAATGATATCAATCAGCCGCTTATGGGTTCGCATCTCGAACTGCTCACGGGACTTCTTATTTACGTGCGGCGACCGGAGGACAGTAAACTTGTTTATCCGGGTAGGTAATGGAATAGGGCCTGATACCTTTGCACCAGACTTCTGAACGGTTTGTACGATTGATTTCGCACTCTGATCAATTAACTCGACATCAAAGCCACGAAGCCGCACCCGAATCTTTTCCTTAGACATTATTCCTCCAAAAAAGGGGGGATTTCTTCACCGGGAAGAAATCCCCACTCACAACAATCGTTATTATTCGACGATGTCAATTACCTGACCAGATGCAACGGTACGACCACCTTCGCGGATAGCGAAGCGCAGACCCTTGTCCATCGCAATTGGGTGAATCAGCTCAACGTTGATTTCAGTATTATCACCGGGCATAACCATTTCCTTTCCATCAGGAAGGGTCACAGTACCGGTAATATCCGTGGTTCGGAAGTAAAACTGAGGACGATAACCAGAGAAGAAAGGAGAGTGTCGTCCACCTTCTTCTTTGCTGAGGCAGTAAATCGTACCCTTGAACTTATGGTGCGGTGTAATAGTTCCGGGCTTGGCGAGAACCTGTCCACGCTCAACCTCTTTCTTATCCACACCACGCAGAAGCGCACCGATATTATCGCCGGCTTCACCCTGATCAAGAAGCTTGTTGAACATCTCAACACCGGTAACAGTCGTCTTCTTGGTATCACGGATACCAACAATTTCAACTTCTTCACCGACCTTTACAATCCCGCGCTCAACACGACCGGTAACAACCGTTCCTCGACCCTGAATAGAGAAAACATCCTCAATGGGCATCAAGAAAGGCTTATCAACAGCACGCTCAGGCAGTGGGAAGTAAGAGTCCATAGCCTCGAGAAGATCAGTAACACACTTAGTCTTTGCATCGTCCTCGGGGTTTTCCATAGCTTCGAAGGCGGATCCCTTAATGAAAGGAATATCGTCGCCAGGGAACTCATAAGATTTCAGCAGGTCGCGAACCTCTTCCTCAACCAGTTCAACCAACTCTTCATCATCTACCAGGTCAACCTTGTTGATGAATACGATAAGAGCAGGTACACCTACCTGCCGAGCAAGCAGAATATGCTCCCGGGTCTGACTCATCGGTCCATCAGTAGCAGATACAACAAGAACAGCGCCGTCCATCTGAGCCGCCCCAGTAATCATGTTCTTGATGTAGTCGGCGTGCCCAGGACAGTCTACGTGAGCATAGTGCCGTGCAGCAGACTGGTACTCAACGTGCCGAGTATTTATAGTAATACCTCGCTGCTTTTCTTCCGGTGCATTGTCAATATCCTCATACTTGAACGCCTTACCACCCTGAGCCTTTGCACTCAGCATAGTGATAGCAGCAGTAAGCGTAGTCTTACCATGGTCTACGTGACCAATGGTTCCTACGTTGATATGAGGCTTCGTCCTCTCGAACTTTTCCTTAGCCATTACGCCCTCCTCACAGAATCGTAACGAAAATGTAATATTTTGAACCTAAAACCAGGAGCCCCACGGGTCTGATATAGGCTACTTTGTCGAATAATGATTAATATACAGGTGGGTAAACGCAGACAACCCGTTCCGATATTATAATCAGAGCTTTGTCTGTCAAGATAATCACCATAGTAACCAGAGGAACGTCTGATAATAACCAGCGTTCTTTGTTATCCGCGCAGCCGAAACTGACAGTTGGTTCACACGGCAACCACCTTACCACCCTTTATAATCAGTACCGCCAAGCGCCTGATCAGTAACACCGATTGGTTCGACTTTGGCCTTTAGGATGATTGGTTTGGTTGATCTAAAGGCAATATGCCCTGGCGATCGTCCTCAGCTTCATGCTGAGACCAATATGTCAGGCAGGATACCAAAGGGCTCCTGCCTTGTCAATCCTTTACAGTAGAATCTACCAACGATAATGAGCAAAAGCCTTGTTTGCCTCTGCCATTCGATGGGTATCTTCCTTCTTCTTAAATGCAGTTCCGGTATTATTAAAGGCATCCATGAGTTCAGAGCTGAGCTTCTGACTCATAGACTTACCGCTCCGTGAACGTGCAGCCTGAATGATCCAGCGCATAGCCAGCGCTTCCCGACGACTCTCGCGTATTTCCACCGGGACCTGATAGGTTGAACCACCAACACGCCGTGATTTAACCTCCACCACCGGCTTCACATTTTCCAGGGCTTTCAGGAATACATCCAAGGGTTTGTCATCACCCTTCTGTTCAATTAGATCAAACGCCCCATACATAACCCGGTTCGCAACGGATTTTTTGCCATCCAGCATCATCCGCTTGATGAACTTAGTTACAATAACACTATTAAAACGGGGGTCGGGTAGTACAACCTTCCGTTCTGGTATTCTTCTTCTTGGCATTCTACGTAACCTCCCTAGGCCTTTGGCCGCTTTGTTCCATACTTGGAACGACCTTTTCGCCGATCATTCACCCCAAGGGTATCTTTTGCACCACGAACAATGTGATAGCGCACCCCAGGAAGGTCCTTAACACGCCCGCCGCGAAGTAATACAACGGAGTGCTCCTGTAGATTGTGACCAATACCAGGAATGTAAGCCGTAACCTCTATTCCGTTTGTCAAACGAACACGCGCTACTTTCCGAAGCGCTGAATTCGGCTTCTTAGGCGTAACGGTCATTACACGGGTACAAACACCTCGTTTCTGAGGGCAGGACTGCAAGGCCGGAGACTTTGTCTTCTTGACCAAGGTCTTTCTACCCTTTCGAATCAACTGATTAATTGTAGGCATGAGTATACAACTCCCTCTTTACTAATTGCCTTAGCAAGGCTGTTTTTCAAATAAACCCCGGAATATATAAACTACCCTCGAGTCAGCACGTTTATTTGATTAAATTGATATGAGCCTGCAATGTAGCAGGCATCATACTGTCCTGTCAAGCATAGGGAACCCCCCGAGGGTTAGACCCTATGATTCATCATCATCTTCATCGTCTTGGCTGTTCACCTCACCGGGTTGAGCAGTTACCTTCTCTCGCTCCCGCGCCTCGACAATCTGTGCAACGTGGGCATCTAAATCCTCCCGCTGCTCGTCATAGAGCTTAATATTCTTGTATGCACGCATTCCGGTACCGGCGGGAATTAATCGACCAATAATGACATTCTCCTTCAATCCCCGGAGATGATCCACAGATCCCGCGATGGCAGCATTGGTAAGTACCCTGGTCGTCTCTTGGAAGGATGCAGCCGAGAAGAAGCTATCAATATTTAAACTGGCCCGTGTGATTCCAAGGAGTAAGGGCTTCGCAACGGCCGGGAGACCACCCTCACGTTCAACGCGCCGGTTTTCTTCAAGGAACTTGGACTTATCAACCTGTTGCCCAAAGATGAAATTGGTATCTCCGACCTTGACGATCTCAACCTTTCTCATCATCTGGCGAATGATAACACCGATATGTTTGTCATTGATATCTACGCCCTGTAGACGGTAAACCTCCTGGACCTCATTCATCAAGAATCGCTGTAGAGCATTCTCTCCAAGAATCTGAAGGATGTCATGAGGATCACGGGCACCATCACTCAAGGGCTCACCGGCTTCTACAAGGTCACCTTGACGAACCAGAAGGTGACGCCCCATTGGAATGAGATGTTTATGCTCTTTCCCATGGGCGTCTACAACCCTGATATCCCGTTTTGACTTAACAATACCGTTAAACTTAACCTCCCCAGAAACAGCAGAAAGTACCGCTGCGACCTTAGGGCGCCGGGCTTCAAAAAGCTCACCGATTCTCGGCAATCCTCCGGTAATATCGCTTGTTTTCACAGATTCTTTGAGCAGCTTGGCCAAGACTCGACCGGCCTTAATATCATCACCCTCATCTACACTGAGGTAAGCACCGCCGGGAAGGAAGTAGGTAACAAGATCTTCGCCCTCTTCATTCCTAAGAACAATGCGAGGCTGTAAGCTTTCCACGGTGTTCTCAGCGATCTTTTTTTCGATCCTTCCGGTATCCTCGTTCACCTCTTCCTTGAGGGTATTTTTGTCAATATCCTCGAAGTGAACAGTACCAGCATGCTCGGCCAAGATCGGCTCGGAGAAGGGGTCGAAGGTAGCTATGGACTGATCAGCTGGAACAATATCCCCCTCAGACACCAGGAGCTCTGCTCCGTTTCTAATTTCATGACGCTGCTCCTGGCCGATTAGGTACAGGAGTTTTCCCCTCAGCATGGCATACGCATTGTCTTTGGAGAGAATCTTATCGCCCTTACGCTCGAGTATTTCCTGTCCTTTTATGACCTTGTCACCATCTTTTACCAAGGCTTTGTCACCATCTTTTATATCGATGGTTTCCAATACCTTGCTAACCAGGATAAAGCCCTTCCGGGTGAACAAGCGGTCACCGTTGTCAAGAACAACCGTACTCCCTTGCACTTCTCGAATTACAACCGGATACTTGAGGTAGGTTCTGTTTTCTTCAGATGCCTTGGTTGCGGCACCACCGATATGGAAGGTACGCATGGTAAGCTGGGTACCCGGCTGACCAATCGATTGAGCAGCGATTATGCCTACAGCCTCTCCAATGTTTACCGTTTTGTTGGTGGCGAGATTTCGACCATAACACTTCTGACACACCCCGTACTTGGATTCGCAGGTCAAAACGGTTCGGATACGGACCGATTCAATCCCCGCTTCCTCGATGGCGTCCGCGATGTCCTCGGTGATTTCCTCGTTTACATCTACCAGAATATCGCCGCTAATGGGATGTTTAACCCGCTCAATGGTGAAACGTCCTACAATTCGTTCCCGGAGGGATTCAACCACCTCTTCTCCGTCTTTTAACGCGGTGTACTGGATACCGTTAATGGTTCCACAGTCTTCTTCATTTACAACGACATCCTGGGCTATATCAACCAATCTTCGGGTCAGGTATCCGGCATCAGCTGTTTTCAACGCGGTATCAGCCAATCCCTTACGAGCACCGTTGGTAGAAATAAAGAACTCAATTACTGAAAGGCCTTCTTTAAAGTTTGATCGGATGGGAAGCTCAATAATCTCCCCGTTCGGCTTAGCCATCAATCCGCGCATACCAGCCAGCTGTCGAATCTGGCTTCGTGAACCACGTGCACCTGAGTTAGCCATCATAAAGACCGGATTGAATCCTTGGCGATCCTTTTTCAAATGGTCCATCATTTCATTGGTTAACTCTTCATTGGTTTTTGACCAAACCTCTACGACCCGGTTATAGCGCTCATCCTGGGTTATATGTCCCTGGAGATACTGGTTCTGAATTGCAAGAACCTCGTTATTAGCGCGATCAATCATGGCGGGCTTCGAGTCAGGCACCATTATGTCTTCTACACCAATAGTTGCCCCGAATACTGTGGCATACCGGAATCCGAGATCTTTTACAGCATCAAGCATTCGTACGGTAACCGCCGGCCCTTTTTTCTCGTATACCTCGGAGATCAATCCACGGAGTTCTTTATCACCCATTTGGTAGTTCACATACTCAACCTCCGGGGGTAATCCTTCATTTAGAATCACCCTTCCTGGGGTAGTTTCAATCAGCTCACCGTTATGGGTAAGCTTAACGAGAGCATGGTAATCCACAGCACCGATTTCCAGGGCATAAATGACCTCATCGATACTGGCAAAGCGCTTACCCTCACCCTTTACACCTTCCCTGGAACGGGTCAGGTAATAAATTCCGAGAACCATGTCCTGGGAGGGGAAAACGATTGGTTTTCCATTCGCAGGATTCAAAAGGTTCCGGCTTGAGAGCATGAGGGTCCAGCACTCAATCTGAGCCGCTTGCGTCAAGGGAACGTGAACAGCCATCTGGTCGCCATCAAAGTCGGCATTGTAGGCATGACACACCAGAGGGTGAAGCTTTATTGCCTTACCTCCCACAAGCACCGGTTCAAATGCCTGGATCCCGAGACGGTGAAGAGTCGGTGCACGGTTCAGAAGGACGGGATGCTCCTTTACAACCTCATCTAAAACAGCCCACACCTCCGGCGTTTCTTGCTCGACCAGGGTTTTAGCTCTCTTGATATTGTATACTACGTCCTTCTCTACGAGTTTCTTCATAATAAAGGGCTTATACAGCTCAAGAGCCATCTTGGTGGGAAGACCACATTGATGCAGTTTTAGGTCGGGCCCAACAACGATTACAGAACGGCCGGAATAATCCACCCGTTTCCCCAACAGATTTTGCCGGAACCGTCCTTGCTTACCCTTCAGCATATCGGAGAGGGATTTCAATGGACGGTTGGATGCACCCTTCACAACCCTTTTCTTTTTACTATTATCAAATAAGGCATCAACCGCTTCCTGGAGCATTCGCTTTTCGTTGCGGATGATAATGTCCGGTGCGTTTAGATTCATCAGACGCTTTAACCGGTTATTCCGGTTGATAACTCGTCGGTAGAGGTCGTTCAAATCGGATGTGGCGAAACGCCCCCCGTCCAACTGAACCATAGGGCGTAATTCGGGAGGAATTACCGGAATTACGCTCAAGATCATCCAATCGGGTCTATTCTTGGAGTCCCTAAAGTTCTCAACAATTTCAATTCGCTTCAGTAATCGCTTATCAGCCTTGGCACCCTTTTCTATCATAGTGGATCGCAGCTCAGCTGAGAGGCCTTCCAGATCAAGGTTTTCTAATAGAGTCTTGATGGCCTCTGCTCCGATACCTGCGGAGAAGGACATTCCATAGCGTTCCTTGGCCTCGGCGTATTCTTCCTCCGTCAGAAGCTGCATCTGCTTAAGGTCAGTATCACCTGGATCGATTACGATGTACTTTTCGTAGTACAGAATTGAGCGCAGCGCTGCAATGGTAAGATCAAGCAACAATCCCATACGGCTCGGGACTGAACGGTAATACCAGATATGGCTTACCGGTGAAGCCAGCTCGATATGACCCATGCGTTCACGCCGAACCTTGGGGTGGGTCACCTCTACCCCACAACGATCACAAATGACACCTTTATATCTGATGGATTTGAACTTCCCGCAATAGCACTCCCATTCCTTGGTGGTACCAAAGATTCTCTCACAAAAAAGACCATCTTTTTCTGGCCGCAGCGTACGGTAGTTAATCGTCTCAGGCTTCTTAACCTCTCCATAACTCCATGACCGGATCTGATCCGGAGAGGCCAGTTTTATCATTATACTGTCGAAATCCTGAATTTCCCTCATGTATCCTCCCTAATTGGTAAGAAAAACGCCGGTGGTTTCAAAACTACCCACCGGCCAAATATCCGGCGTATTAAAAGTTAGTGCCTTGCCTATTTATCAATTCTTCATCCCGCTCGGTCAACGGAACCTGCTTACCCTTGGAATCGTAGATTGAAAGATCAAGGGCAAGTCCACGCAACTCTTGAACAAGGACATTGAAGCTTTCTGGGATTCCAGCAGTTGTTCCCGGCTCTCCCTTCACGATACTCTCATAGACCTTAGCGCGCCCGTTCATGTCGTCCGACTTTATGGTAAGAAGCTCCTGCAATGTATTTGCAGCACCGTAAGCTTCCAGTGCCCAAACCTCCATCTCTCCAAGGCGCTGCCCACCGAACTGTGCTTTTCCCCCTAGGGGCTGCTGGGTGACCAAGCTGTAAGGGCCGGTAGATCGTGCATGCATCTTATCATCCACCAGGTGGTGCAGCTTAAGGATATACATGTAGCCCACCATAACAGGGTTTTCGAAGGGAACACCGGTTCTACCGTCGCGGAGCACTGCCTTGCCTTCAGCAGGCAACCCTGCTTTTTCAAGTCGCTCTTTGATTCCCTCTACCGTGATGGATTCAAAGACCGGGGTCGCATACCACTCATCATTCTTAACCGCACCCCATCCGAGCATGGTCTCTAAAAGCTGTCCGATATTCATACGGGAAGGAACCCCAAGGGGATTCAGACAAACCTCCAGGGGTGTACCGTCCTCAAGAAAGGGCATGTCTTCTTCAGGAAGCACCCGGGCAATAATACCCTTGTTTCCATGCCTTCCGGCAATTTTGTCACCTTCCTGCATCTTCCGCTTGGTTGCCATGAGTACCTTCACAACCTCATCCACCCCTGGGGGAAGATCATCACCCTCAGAGCGCTTCAACCTCTGCACATCTATTACGGTGCCCTCTGCCCCATGAGGCACCCGAAGGGAGGTGTCTCGGACTTCTTTGGCCTTCTCACCGAATATTGAGTTTAATAATTTGAATTCAGGGGTTGTTTCTGTATCGGTTTTGGGAGTCACCTTCCCGACGAGAATATCTCCGGAGCCGATTTTAGCACCTACCCGCACAATCCCCTCTTCATCCAGCTGATCAAGAACCTTTTCACTGGTATTGGGAATATCACGCGTAATTTTCTCAGGACCGAGTTTGGTTTCCCGAACCTCAATCTGAAACTCCTTAATGTGAACGGAGGTGAACACATCCCATTTAACCACCTTTTCGGAGATTAATACGGCATCTTCGTAGTTATAACCGTTCCACGGAACAAACCCTACGAGCATGTTTCTGCCCAAGGCAAGCTCACCATTGTAGGTTGAGGGCCCATCAGCCAAAACATCCCCGGTCGCAATTTTTTGTCCCTGAGAAACAATAGGCTTCTGCACGTAGCAGGTATCCTGGTTAGTCCTTTGATACTTCAACATGGGATACTCATGAGCGTTCCCCGAATCATCGGTGATAATCACCTTTCGGTTGCTCACATAGGTAATGGTCCCGGAGTGTTTTGATTTAACCAATACACCGGAATCGTAGGCAGTCTTGCCCTCCAACCCGGTACCAATCCGGGGAGGTTCGGGGAACACCAAAGGAACAGCCTGACGCTGCATGTTGGATCCCATCAAGGCACGGTTAGCATCGTCATGCTCCAAAAACGGAATGAGTGATGCTGAAACAGATATAACCTGCATGGGAGAAACATCCATGTACTGGATATCCTGAGCAGGTTTCGTCGTATAGTCGCCATTCTTGCGTACAGAGATAAGATCTGATGCGAAGGTACCATCGTCATTCAACTCGGCGTTCGCCTGTGCAATGAAATACTTTTCCTCATCCATCGCAGATAAGTACTCAATATCATCCGTAACCTTCCCGTCCCGTACCTTCCGATAGGGGGTCTCGAGGAAACCGTAGTCATTAATCTGCGTGTAGTTAGAAAGGCTTACAATGAGTCCGATATTTGGCCCTTCAGGAGTTTCAATAGGACACATCCGACCGTAGTGGGTATGGTGAACATCCCGCACCTCAAACCCCGCACGATCTCTGGACAATCCACCAGGACCAAGGGCGTTCAGCCGCCGCTTATGGGTCAATTCAGAAAGGGGATTCACCTGGTCCATGAACTGCGAAAGCTGACTTGATCCGAAGAATTCCTTGATGGCCGCCACTACCGGCTTAATGGAAATAAGATCCTGGGGCTTAATAGTATCGGTTTCCTTCAGACTCATCCGCTCCTTAGCGATTCTTTCCATTCTGCTGAAGGCAGTTTTTAGCTGATTCGCCATAAGCTCACCCACGGAACGGACACGGCGGTTGCCCAGGTGGTCTATATCATCAATAGAAGCCTCACTAATGTAAACCTTGATGAGATACATCATGGTATTAACGATATCGTCTTTGGTAAGGATATGGTCCTGGGGAGGTTCTGGGTAATCGAACTTCTTATTGAGCTTATACCGTCCAACCCTACCGAGATCATATCGCCGGGCGGTAAAAAACATGGAATTAAAATCCTTTTCCGCCGCCTCTAAGGTGATCGGCTCACCCGGCATAATGATGGCGTACACCGCAGATAGGGCCGCTTCTTTCGTCGGCTCGTCATGCTCATCACCCTTGCTGTATTTGGACTCTTCCCGCTCGAAACAATTGAGAATAATGTCAGAGTGAAGGCTTTCGCTATTATTATCATCTATTATCTCTATTTCGGTTATGCCTGAGTGGATCAATTCGTCAATATCATGGGGATGTATTTTATCTCCCGCCCGGTAGAGTTTCCGCTGTTCGCCATCCTGTTCGACGAACACGTTTTTACCAAATACCCGGCCGGTGATAGATTCCTTGTATTCCCGGGAATCCTCGATAACGGTTTTTGCGGTTTTGTAAAACAGATTGATAATCTTTTCACGGGTATCAAATCCCAATGCACGCAGAAAAAGCGTACCCAATATGCGTTTTTTCCTATCAATCTTTGCGTAGATCAGCTCTTTTTTCTGATCGATTTCAAATTCCAACCAGCTACCGCGGTAGGGGATAATCCGCGAGCTGTAAACGCCTTTTTCATGGGAGAAAATGACACCGGGAGACCTGTGAATTTGACTAACCACAACACGTTCAGCACCGTTAATAATGAAGGTACCGCGGTCGGTCATTATCGGTATATCCCCCATGTAGATATCTTTCTGACGGATCTCACCGGTTTCGTTGAACAGCAGATTTATTCTAGCCTTAATTGGCAGGGCGTAGGTATGCCCCTTGAGCTTACAATCCTGTTCAGAGAATTTTATACCCTCTTCATCAAGAGTATAATGATCATACTCAAGGCGCATATCTCCAGCCTGACTTTCTATAGGGAAAATAGACTGAAACACCTCTTCAAGTCCCTGTACATTCAGGGATTCACTACGACGCAGACGCTCCCGCTGCAAAAATCGTTCGTATGAAGATAACTGGATATCAACTAGATCAGGGAGCGCCATGACCTCCCTGGGGTTTGTACCCACATTGATACGCATAATAGTTTGGTTTCTATCGAACATGAACATCCCTCCAAGAATGTCAGGACCAGAGGACTCTGGAATACAGTATACACATTATTAGACATAGATACACCATGCACAGTCGCTGAACTGCGCATGGTGAAATGAGTTACAAAAGATTAATTTTTGCGCTGCGGAAGCAAGCAACTTACTTGACTTCAACCTTCGCACCAGCATCCTCAAGGGTTTTCTTGATTTCTGCTGCTTCATCTTTGGAAACATTTTCCTTAACAACACCAAGCCCCTCGACGAGCTCTTTAGCTTCCTTAAGACCCAGACCACTAACAATAGTCCGTACGGCCTTAATAACGTCGATTTTCTTCGCACCTGAGTCGGAGAGCTTCACTGTGAACTCAGTCTGCTCTTCAGCTTCCTCAGCAGCAGCAGCGGGACCAGCCGCAGCCACAGCTACCGGAGCAGCAGCGGTTACACCGAACTTCTCTTCCATAGCTTTCACAAGCTCGCTCACCTCAAGGACAGTCATGTTTGCGATTGCCTCGAGAATATCATCTTTAGTAAGTGCCATATTATCTTCTCCTTTCAATTTAATGTATAAACAGTGATAGCAGGCACTCCCAATTACGGAAGACTAACACTGCCTTCGGTTCTACGGAGACAGAGAACTCCCTGCCTTATTCCGGTTACCTTCTAATACTCAACCCTGCGCCTTTTGATCAGCCACAGCTTGGACAGTCCGCACCAGCTTAGTAGTCACACCATTGAGGGCGTAAACAAAATTCTGCAGCGGGGCGTTCATTGTACCCATGAGAGAAGCAAGAAGCTCAAGTCTTCCAGGCAGCTTACTATAGGCGTCAACTTGTACGGCATCAAAAACGCTGCCGTTAATAATTCCACCCTTCACCTGGAGAGGCCAGTCCTTGGTCAGCTCCATGAGAGCCTTGGCGACGGGACCGGATTCATCCCGGGCTAATGCAATCGCCGTGGGACCGACAAGATACTCATCCACCAAGGGGTATTCAAGATCTTTAAATGCTATCTTGGCATAATTATTCTTTACAACATGGTACTCAGCATGTACCTCGCGCAGCTTGGCTCGGAGGGTTGTAATTTGATCAACAGAAAGACCCCGGTAGTCGGTGAAGATAAAATCCTTAACCTCGGAGAAACTATCTTTTATTGCGCTGACAGCTTCTTTCTTGTTTTGATTAATCTTAGTTACATAATCAGACATCTTTATGATCCTTCCTGTTTATTCGCCGTCCCGGGCGATCTTTATCCCAGGGCCCATGGTTGATGAAACAGCGATAGTTTTAACAAACTCACCCTTGGTATCCGAGGGACGCTTCCGCTCAACCTCTCCAATTACGGCGCTAATGTTTTCCTTCAGCTGTGCAGGCTCCATAGAAACCTTTCCGACCGCCAGGTGAACAACACCGGTTTTATCCGAACGAAACTCCACCCGTCCCTTCTTGAGCTCATTGATAGCCGCCGTTACATCGAAGGTTACCGTCTGGGTTTTTGGGTTCGGCATCAGACCCCGGCGCCCGAGAATCGGACCGAGCTTACCGACATCCTTCATCATGTCGGGTGTAGCCACCGCCACATCAAAATCCAGCCAGCCACCACGAATCTTTTCTACAAGATCATCATCCCCAACATACGCAGCGCCGGCTTTCCGAGCCTCCTCGGCCTTATCGCCCTTGGCAAACACCAGAATCTTTTTTTCACTCTTAAACTGATGGGGTAAAACCAGGGTATCTCTGATGGTAGTGGATTTTTTAACATTTAGATTCATTGACAGCTCGACGGTTTCATCAAACTTCGCAAATGAAAGCTTCTTAACCAGTTCGATAGCCTGATCAGTGGTATAGGTCTGAAATCGGTCAACATTCTTGAGGGCTTCTCGATACTTTTTTCCGTGCTTCATATTATCCCTCCACCTCTACGCCCATACTGCGGGCTGTTCCAGCAATAATATTAATAGCTGCATCCATGTCATTCGCATTCAAGTCTTGGAACTTTACCTCTGCGATCTGTTTTAGTTGATCCCTGGTAATCTTCCCCACCTTCACCTTATGGGGCTCAGCCGAACCACTAGCGAGGTTCAACGCCTTCTTGATGAGCACTGCCGCCGGCGGACTCTTCAACTCGAAGGTGAAGGAACGATCCTGATAGACGGTAATGATTACCGGAACGGTGAGACCAGCCTCAATATGCTTAGACGCATCATTGAATTGCTGAACAAATTGGGGAGCGCTAACCCCATGAGGACCAAGGGCCGGACCTACCGGCGGTGCAGGGGTGGCCTTCTGAGCCGGCACCTGCAACTTGATCTGCGCAGTCACTTTCTTTTTCGCCATAGCTTTCTCCTCTGTGGTAATTGAGTCCCTAGGGACTCTTTCTGTATCAGCAATTCTACTGATCCAGAAATTATCGTTCAGCCTCGATGTGGCGCACCGGACCAAACTCCCAACTTCCGCCCCCTGGGCGAATACTCTTTGCTTTCAACCCCACCGCAATGATGGAACTTTATATCTTTTCAACCTGAAGGAATTCAACATCCACCGGCGTATTCCGACCAAAAATTCCGACCATTACCTTTAGACGTGATTTTTCCGCATGAACCTCTTCAATAGTACCGGTGAAGGACTCGAACGGCCCGTCAATAATTCTGACGCTTTCGCCCTCAACAAAGGTTTGCTTAGGCCGGTAGCTCGCATCACCCTTGATCTCTCCCATACGTGCCAGTAGAGATTTCGCCTCTTCGGACGAGATTGGGTTCGGCTTCATATTAGAGCCTGCTCCCACAAAACCAGTAACACCCTGAATCCGTCGAATCTTAGAACAAGGCTCCTTCCAACCAATGGAAGGCAGATCCATTTCGATTAATACATACCCGGGAAGTACGCGCTGCATACGCTCCTTCCGCTTTCCATCTTTTACATCCACGACCTTCTCAGAGGGAACCTTGATATCGGAAACCACCGACCCCAGCTCACCCTGATCAATCATTATTCGGATTGTTTTTTCAATCTTGTTTTCGTAGCCCGAATAGGTATGCAAAACATACCAGCCCTTTGCCATACTCGCCCCTTGTTAACAAAACAAGGCTTAGGTGAACAACCGTAATCCTTCACCAAAGCCCGCAACCTCACCTAACCCGTAGCCTAGAACAACAACTCAATGACGTTTGCCAGTAAGAAGTCAACAAACCCAAGTAAGGCAGCAAAAATTACAACAGAAACTAGAACAACAACGGTACTTGTGCTCACCTCATCTCGGGTGGGCCAAATTACCTTCTTGAGCTCAGCTGCACTGTCTTTGAAGAACTGAATCAGCTTCTTCATGAAAGGCACTCCTTCATGGTTAGTGTGTGCTTCACACTACAAAAAGACCCCGAAACCCGGGGTGTCCAATCATAGTGTTTCAGCATTCCCAAAACCTGTAAGATGATTTAAACGCTGTTATGCATCTGTCAGGCCCAGTAGGACTCGAACCTACAACCCTCGGTTTTGGAGACCGATACTCTACCAATTGAGCTATAGGCCTAGGTTGATACCGAACTCACCATTCCGTACCAAACGAGCCCTCGACCGGACTTGAACCGGTGACCCCCACCTTACCATGGTGGTGCTCTACCGACTGAGCTACAAGGGCAATATCGCTAATTTGCTCGCTGAATGTACCAGATAGGTTCTGAGTTGTCAACGCCTAGGCAGTTTTTTTTGCCCCTTCGGCCTTATCATACATGAGTTGGTAGATATTACCGAAGGCATTGGCCCGGTTGGGTGTCAGGGTGGCGCGAATGTTTGTTTTCTCCGCAAATTCTTCAACCAATACCCTGCTCTGCTCGAGCACGTCGTCCAATGTCAGGCCGCTCAAGGCTTCGATAAGGATCGCCAGATACCCTCTTACAATGAGAGAATCTGAGGAACCCCGGTACCGAATCCGTCCATCCTGCACCCCGTGAGAGACATAGACATTGCTTACACAACCCTGAACGAAGTTCTCATCGGTTCGTTCCGATTCTTCCAGGGCCGGCAGGTTGCCACCCTGTTCCGTGAGGAACCGGTACATCTCCATCTGGTCCATGGAGGAGAGAACCGTTAGTTCATCAGCCATATCTTGAAGGTATTGTCGGCATTCGGAAATGTCTTTGGTTTGCATGGGGACAGTATGAAGAAAACCGGCTGTATCGGCAAGGTGTAAGAAGAAGATACAGCCGGTAGAGTTGGGTTCTATTGATTAGCTTAGGCGCAAATGGTTGTACCCCTGCCCATGGACGGATCTCTCCATGGGGCCGGCCGCAGGACATCCCCGCGCACCCGGCATCGTCTACAACCCACCACGCACTACCTATATAATTAGAAGCTTCCCCAGGTGAAGCGAAGTCCCAGAACCGGGGTGTATTTCGCCTGCTCTATGAGCCGACCCGGAGAACCGGTGATAGGAAAGAATGAAGCGTATCCGGCATATCCGCTGATCTGAAACCAGCGAAGCACAGCCAGACCAACCTCGATATCTGCCTGACCAAAGCCGCCGAAATGTCCTCCGGTGTAATCGTAGGTATAGCCGCCTACCCCAAGCCAGAGGTTGGTCGCCACACTTACCCGTCCGGTTGAACCGTAGGTTCCCAGAAGCATTCCCCCGAAGCCCCCCGCGATGAAGGGATCGCTGGTACTACCGTCTTCGGAATTATGGACTGCGAGTCCGAATCCTCCGATCTTGGCGCCACCCCGGGCAACCCCGTAGCCGAATCCTCCGGTAAATGTCATCCCCAGGTTCGAGACCCCTAGGTTTTCCTCACCGATCCAGGTCATGTTTGTTCCCCAGATTGTGCCGCCGCCTCCCTTAGCAATAAGGGGAGACGCCGCCAGGAGCATCATGGCCGTTACAAAGGCGAACTGTTTTATTTTATTCATGGAATAGCCTCCTATGCTGCTTTCTGTTATCCTATATAACAGGAACAGCCTCAAAAAGTGTTCCTTAAAAAAAGGGTTAGTATGCTTCACATCCAGCAAAAGAAACGTGGTCACCTCAGTACCCGACGTCTGAAGGATATTGTTACCACTATGGCGCGATTCGGTCTTCACGACTGGGTCCGGGCGCTGCGGATCAAACGGCAGTACCGGGGAATAGCGAGATTGATACTCCCCCGTCCTGAAAAACAGTATCTGCACATGAATCGCTGGGAACTCCTGCGGATCACCATTGAGAAGCTGGGTCCCACCTTTATTAAATTCGGGCAGGTACTTTCCAGTAGAAGCGATATCTTACCTCCTGAGCTCATCCGCGAGCTTCAGAAACTCCAGGATCAGGTTGCCCCCTTGGATTGGGAGCTGATGGAACCGGTACTGATCTCCGAGCTACCCCAGCCCTATAAAACAACCTTTGCAACGATACATCCCACGCCTATTGCATCGGCTTCCATTGCCCAGGTGTATGATGGTGTGCTCATTTCGGGTCAGCGGGTTGCCGTAAAAATCCAGCGCCCGGGGATCAAAAAAACAATTGATCAGGATATCGAGATTCTACGGTTCCTGGCGGGGCTGGCGGATCATTATGTGGCTGAGTTTCATTTGCTGGATGCTCCCGGATTGGTGGAAGAGTTTGCCAAACAGATAAAGCGGGAGCTTGATTTCACTCGAGAACTTCAGAATATTCTGCGTTTCCGGGAGCTGTTTAAGCACAACCAAGATCTTTACATTCCGGCTGCCTACGAGGATATCAGTACCTCCAAGGTGCTGGTGATGGAATTTGTGAACGGCACCAAATTAAGCTCCATCCTCTCCCAGGATCCCCGGATGCTCAACGACCGGATTAACAGACGGAGAATCGGCCGGGTAGGAGCGGAGTCTATTCTGGACCAGATTTTGGTCTATGGTATTTTCCATGCGGATCCCCATCCGGGGAACGTACTGGTGCTGGCGGATCAACGGGTATGTCTCCTGGATTTCGGTATGGTTGGAACCCTCCATGCCCGGGAGCAACGGGAAATTATCGATATCCTGGTCGGGATATTGGACCGGGATATAGAACGGGTTACCCATGCCGTATTGACGATAATTCCCCATAAGCCCGGTCAGGTGCAAACCCAAGCCCTGGAGCACGACCTTGAAGAGCTGGTGGATGAATATGTCGACCTTCCCCTGAAGTACATTAATATCGGTATCTACATCCAGCAGGTTCTTCAGCTCATTACCAGTAACAACCTGAGAATTCCAGCCAAGTACCTGTATATGAGCAAGGCTCTTACTACCATTGAGGGAGTGGGCCGGCAGCTGTATCCGGAGTTTAACCTTCTCAGCTTGATGAGACCGCTTACTAAAAAAATCGCACGCCGGCAGATCGACCCTGAGAATTTGAAAAAAAAGGCCCTGGAAAGCAGCTTGGACTATCTCAAACTCGTCCAGGAACTGCCGAAGGAAGAACTGCTGATTCTCCAGAATCTTCGGAAGGGAAAACTGCGAATCGAATTCTCCATTCAGAACATTGAGCCTATACGAACCACCATTGATGCTGTAGGAACCCGGCTGATCTTCGGCCTGGTACTCGCCTCGGTGATGATCAGCTCATCCCTGATTGTCCACGCGGGTATTCCACCCCTGGTGTGGGGCATACCGATAATCGGGCTCATCGGCTACGGTATTGCGGGAATTATGAGTTTGGGTTTTTTATTCTCTACCATTACCAGGGTACTGCGCAAAGACCGATGACCCTGCCGGGTTTGAGGGGCCCTGAGGGTTGACGGGGCATGGGAATCACCCTATATCCTGAAGCAGCGAAGTGACGGACCCCAGGTAGGACGCCCCGAAGAGGTTGAGGTGGTTCAGCATGTGGTAAAGATTGTAGATCGTTTTCCGCCGGTGGTATTCCCGAGGGATGGGGCCCGAGAGCTCCTGATAACTCCGGTAGAATTCCCGGGTGAAGCCCCCGAAAAGCTCGGTCATTGCCAGGTCAGCCTCATGGTGCCCGTAATACACCGCCGGGTCGATGAGCACAGGGGTTCCCCGGTCATCCCACATCATATTACCGCCCCATAGATCGCCGTGGAGGAGAGAGGCCTTCGGACTGGCCGGCAGGAAGTCCGCCATGGATGAAATAAGGGTTTCCGCTTTATCCGCCCATCGCCGCGGGAGCGCCCCGGAACGGGCTGCCTGTTCAAGCTGGGGTGCCAGGCGCTGGTAGGCGAAAAAATCAGGCCAGCGGGAGGTCGGGGTATTCTGTTGCGGGGATGAACCGATCCGGTTTGTGATATGGTACCCGTAGGGTTTCTGGGGATTTGCGGGCTGGCCCGGCTCGGGAGGGTCGCCGAAGCCATGAAGCAGCGCGAGGGCCGTTCCTGCAGCAGCCTGCCGGGCAGCAGAGGAACCCCCAGAGCCTGCCCGGGGGATGTACTCCATTATGAAAAAACTCGCCCGGGCTTCCACTCCCCAGCAGAGGGGTTTGGGAACCCGGAGCACCCCTGATCCGAAGGTGGCGGTAATTTCTCCAGCCCGTTCGGAGAGGGTTAGCAGGCCGTCAAACTCCGAGACAAAATGGCCGGGATCTGTCGACGGATACCTCTTCATGAAAAACCGGGTATGGTTCTGGCATTCGAGTTCATAGGCCTGGTTTATCGAACCGCCCCCCAGGGAACGGCGGTACCGAATGGGACTGCCCAGAACATCTTCCGCTTGGTTCAGGGAGATTAGCGGGGGCGGGCAGGTGTCAGGCCAATCGTCCATCCAGGTACGCCTCCAAGATCGCCCGGGTGGTGCGGTCAGTAATGTCGTAGACAAGATCGAATCCCGCCTGGCCGCCATAATAGGGATCCGGTACGTCATCATCGGGGCCGCCCTGGGGATCGAATTCCCGGAACATCCGGATCTTCTCCTTGTCCGCCGGGGTACGCGCCAGGGAGCGGAGATGCCTCAGATGCCCCCGATCCATTACGAAGATGGTATGGTAGGTATCAAAATCCGCTATAGAAAACTGGCGCGCCCGGTGATGAAAGGGAACCCCCCGTTGCGCGGCGGTAGAGCGCATCCGCGGATCGGCATCCTCCCCTATGTGGTAGCCGTGGGTTCCTGCGGATTCTACATAAAAATCAGCCTGGAGGTCCTGCTCATCCACCTTGGATTGAAAGAGAGCATGGGCCAGGGGTGACCTGCAAATATTTCCGGTGCACACAAAGAGCACCGCCCTGGGGTTATGGTTCATGGGTACTAGTATGGGGCAGGTGCGGGGTTTATGACAAGGGTTGCTTGCTGGAAGGCCTGACAGATCTCCCGGTTCCGATCTCATTCATCTTGATGAGTATCGTGTGGGGCGGCGGGTTGCGGCGGGCAACGACTGGCAACGACAGATTGTGGCGGGCAACTCCCTATCCCGCTGGGCACGACACTGCTGTTCCGCCCGGAGATCCCGGCATCAGGGCTTCCGGCTTGTCAGAAACACCCCTAACCCGTTCCCGGGTAATACCACCCGAATGCCGGCGGGCTCACGGGTTATGAAGAGAGGCTGACCTCGGTAGGTAATCCTCAGGGTTTCCGGCGGATCCCCTGATGTATCCGGGGAGCTCGAGGCGCCGGAGGAGGGACCGTTTGGGGGAAGCTGTATCAGTACCTCGCTGAGATCGGAGATTGATACGGAGATACCCGGCTGTACCAGGTCCTGCTCTCCCCCTTGGGGCTGGGTCAAGGACTGGGATGACGTCGGAGACTGACCGGGCGAGAGGGTCTGGATCGGAGCCAAAGAAGGATCTCGGGTTATCGGCCCCTCGGCGGATCGGTACTCGCTGTCCTCCCCGGTCAGGGACGGAACGCCGGTTGTAACCAATGACATGGCCTGCTCAAGGGATGAAACCCCCGGGGTATTCTGAAAGACAGTGAAAATATGGGAGTAGCGGCGGGAGCCCTCAATCCTCCCCAGGAGTACGGAAGTGTGTTGATCGTCGTTTCTGAGGCCCTCAGGACCCGGAGAATCAGTAGCGTCCTGAGCAGGATTTGCCCTGAGTATCGATGTGCCGTGGATGGTGATTTGACGCTGATCCATACTTCCAGCTATCCGATAGACGGGAACTCCCTCGGCGTAGAGCTCTCCCTCGATCTGAGATAAATCCGGTACGGCAGAATTAAGTAGGTAGATCGCGCAGGTTATAATGAACCAGAGAGAAGACATAGACTACGGCCTAGGCTATGAGCTTCTTCACAACGCCCAAGAGCTTGTCAGCATCGAAGGGCTTAACAATCCATCCTGTAGCACCTGCAGCCTTTCCCTCTTCCATCTTATCCTTCTGAGCCTCTGTGGTAAGGACAACAATGGGGAGGAATTTGTTGGAGGGATTTTCCCGTACCTGACGAACCAAACCGATACCATCGAGATTCGGCATATTCACATCGGTAATAATGAGATCAAACTTCCGAGATTTGGTTTTGGTCACCCCATCTAATCCGTCTATAGCTTGAATCACCTCATACCCTGCCTGCTCTAAAATAAATGAGACACTCTGTCGAACAGCCGATGAATCATCGACAACTAAGATTGTTTTAGCCACAATGCACTCTCCTTTTAACCTTCTTCATTATGGAATGATCCCATCTATAATTCAATCAAGAATCTTCCGATGGAAGATCAAGCTTTTCGATAAGAGCCTGGGAGATGATGCCTGCAATAGCTCCAGGCAATAAGCCGTCGGTGTTAATGATGAGATCTGAAAACGCGTAATCATTGTTATCTATCGTATAGAGATCCTGATATCGCCTATGATCCTCCTGATCCCTGATTCGGGTCGCTTCCAGAACCTCCTGTAAGGATCCACCCTCCCGCTGGCGAATCCGTTCGGCCCGTACATCGGGGCTGGCGGTAAGGTAGACCCTGAGATCGGCATCTTCAAGAATCCAGATGGCCAGTCGGGACCCCAACACACAATTGCCCGGACCAGCAAGCTCGACCTGTTTTGCATCCAGATACCGGTCCCATGCAGGGTCCTGCCCCGCCTTGGTATGCAGCTCCTGAAAGCTCATGCCCCGGTCCCGGGCCAGGTTACGGAAGGTATAATTAATGACCTGGAAGCCCAGTGTTCGGGCTACCAAACCGCTCACCGTGGTATTGCCGCAGCCACTTTTCCCGGAAATGGCAATCTTTGGCGTCCGGCTTTTTAGGGAAGAAAGCAACTCTTCGCTCAGGGGGTGCTTCATGGTTTTGTACTCCTCAATTCGGCAGTGCCGGTCTGGTTCCGGTAGGTTATTCGAGATTCCGCAACTGCTCCCGGATATTCTCCAGGGCATCCTTCATCTGGACTACCGTCTGGCTAATTTCAATAAGAAAGCTCTTTGACCCGATGGTATTAATCTCTCTATTGAGTTCCTGGCAGATAAAATCCAGGCGCTTACCGGCGGGTTCCCGGGCAGCGAGAAGCTCCTCCATGCTTGAGAGATGGGACTCGATTCTGGCAACCTCTTCATTAATAGAGTGCTTTACCAGCAGGGATGCTGTTTCCGCCAGGAGCCGCTGCTCTTCCACCTGATCGCCCAGCACCTGGGAAAACCGTTCCCTGAGACCTCGGCTGACCGCATCCTCTATTTGGGGGATCTGCCCGGTAATGACACCAAGACCGTGGTGAATCCGGGCTGTCTGGGTTTTAATATCGACAAGGGTAGCATTGCCCTCCTTTACCCTGGCTTTATCAAATTGCAGGTATGCCTGCTCCAGAGAACTATTGATACCAGGCCAGAGATCTTCGGGATCTCCGGTACGCTCCAGCCGGACAACCCCGTCAAGCTGAAGCAGATGCTCAAGTCCCGGGGGTTTTCGTATACCGGCGGTTTTTTGGATGGATTTTAATGCCTGTGCATAGGCTTCTACCAAGTGGTGGTCCACCCGGGGCTCTAAGGTACTGATCAATTCCCGGACCCGAAGATAGACCTCCACCCGCCCCCGGGTAATACGATCCTTTAGGTACTCCCGGATACGTTGCTCCAGGATTCCCAGACTCTGGGGGACGTTTACCACGATATCAAGGTACCGGTTATTATAGCTTTTTAATTCGAGAACGATAGCAACCCGTTGGTCCTGGAATTCGCCGGTACCAAAGCCTGTCATACTCTTCATAGGGTTAAGAATCTCCTTACCTGATTGAATAGGTGCATCTAAAAACGACAGCTACCCACGGCCGTTTTTGGTCCCGTCTGAGACGAGAGAATCGTAGATACGCCGGCCCAACTTCCAATTATCCCCGGCACCCATGGTCACCAGGACATCCCCGGGGGTAAGCATACTACGCACCGGGAGGAAGGCCTCCTCTATACGCGGCAGGTATATGACATCCGGGTGATGGTTTTGTACCGCCTCGAATAAGGCCCGCCCCGAATAATCCTGCAGGGGCGTCTCCCGGGCTGATGCGTACACGTCATGAAGAATCAGCCGATCCGCCGATTCAAAACAGCGGGCAAACTCTTGGAAAAGCGCTGCGGTCCGGGAATAGGTATGAGGCATAAAGCTGACTACCAGGCGGCGGCCAGGGTAGAACTCCTTGAATCCCTGGAGGGTGCTCCGGATGGCACTGGGATGATGGCCGTAATCATCCAGCACAAGGATGCCCTGGGCTTCTCCAATCACCTCGCTCCTGCGCGTTGTGCCCCCGAAGGTGCTTAGGGCGACGGCGGCGCTGGAGAGCAGATCCGGGGATAAATTGCCGTACAAGTCTGCGTAGATGCCGAAAATAAGGGCAAGCGCCCCCGCAGCGTTCAGTACCGAGTGTTTTCCGGGTATCCGGATGGAATAGTGCCGGGGCCCCTGTCCCCTGGAAGCAGAGAGAGGCATCCCGGAGAGGTTGAAGCGTTGAAATCCCTGAGAAACCTCATGGTCGGTAATCCTGAAGGGCCCCTCAGCGGTGAAGCCGTAGGGAATACTGGCGATATCATGCCGTAATTCCGCTGCCCGTCGAGCAATTTCGAGGGCGCCGGGATCGTCAGTACAGTAGATGAGCTGCCCGCCTTCGGGTAGCCGTTGAATAAATTCCAAGAAGGCTTGATACAGATCTTCCAGGTCGCGGAAATAATCCGGATGGTCGAGTTCCGCGCTGGTTAACAGAATTCGCCTGGGGGAAAAGTGCAGAAAATGCCGGCGGTATTCGCAGGTTTCGGCTACAAAGAATCCCTCGCCTCCGGCCCAGGTTGACCGGCCCCCGAAGCTGGAAACACCGCTGCCTACCAATACGGACCCATCCAACCCCAAGCCCTTTATTATGCTTCCTACCATCCCAGCGGTGGTGGTCTTCCCGTGAACTCCGGCTACTGCGCTGGAATCTCCCAGACTTGAAAAATCACCCAGGGCTTGGGTGTACCCTATGCAGGGAATGCCTAATTCCTTTGCCCGAAGGAGCTCTGGGTGGTTGGCAGGATCGTAGGCAGCTGAGTAGATCACCAGGGATGCCTCCGGGGGAAGGTTATCGGCGCTGAACCCCTCAAAGACTGGTATTCCTAATTCCTTTAGGATCTGGTCGGTATAGAAGATGTCGGGGGTATCTGAACCGGAGATCTGGGCACCTCGATGGAGGAGCAGTTCTGCCAGAGCGGTCATACCGGTGCCCTTAATGCCAACGCAGTAGATCGGGAAATCCCGAAGGTCTTCAGGGAAATACTTCATAGTAGTCACTATACGGGCAGGGCAGATTTTTTGCAATCAATTGCTTTGTAGGCAACAGGTTGTAAAGCACGTCAAAAAGAGCGGAACAATACGGCATTCTACCCGGGGATGGGCTGTCCCGGTAAAATGGTACAGCCTTATGCGCAGCATCCCCTCGGGCTTCTTATTCATCCCCGCAGGCCCTTCGGATACGGTCTTGGAGGGCAGATCGAATTCCCCCCTCCTGGGGGGAAAAGACCGTCGAGGATGGGTAGTGGAGAATGATCAGCTGATAATCCTCGGACTCCAGCTGGACCATGTCCTTGTACAGTTGACGAGCGTAATGATCGAGGTCTGCATATACCACCACCCGCTGGGACTGTCCATCCAGAGGCAGGGTGGAGAATCGCTGGGTTGTGAGGATTGCGAATCGTAGATCCGGATTCTCGTTTAGTTCGTCCTGCAGCAGGGCAGTCAGGGACGCACCATCAGAAAAGCGGCGCACCCTGATAGACGGACTGTAATGACGGTAGCGGCTGCCGGGAACCTGGTGGTGGGCAGCATCTGTCCCCTCAGGATGCTCGGCAGTGCCCTCCATTGGAGAGTACAAGGGTATGGCGGACATGCCGGCTTCATCCAGCACCTGACGAATCTGCTCAATCCCGATGGCTCCGGGACGAAGGATGAAAACACTGCCCTGATCAACCCGGAGAATGGTGGACTCCAATCCGATTCGTGTATCAGGTCCCTTAACGATACCATCAATACGGCCGGAGAGATCCCTCTGCACCATCCAGAAGGCGGTAGGGCTCGGCCGACCGGAGGTGTTGGCGCTGGGAGCGGCTACCGGTACATCTGCAAACCTGAGGAGCTCCATGGCCGTGGGATCATCGGGAATCCGCACCCCCACTGTGGCTAATCCCCCGGTTACCGAGCCGGGAATTGACGGCGATTTAGGTAGTATAAGGGTCAACGGCCCGGGCCAAAGAGCTTCCGCCAGGATCTGGCTCACCGGATCCACCCCGCCGCAGACCTGGGACATACGATCCAGGGACGGAATGTGGACAATCAGGGGATTATCCGATGGCCTTCCCTTGGCGGCATAAATAGCCCGGGCTGAATCGTGAAGAAACGCATTTCCTCCTAATCCATACACCGTCTCGGTCGGAAAGGCCACAAGCCCCCCGGATCGAATCAAACGGCCGGCCTCCTGGAGCTGCCCAGGTAAAAAGATTCGGGTTTCCATGGAGTTTATTCTACAGGGAGGTATCAGACTGGTAAATACTGCACCTCAAGGTTTATACTCCCGACTATGAAGTACTTCCGCGGCTTTCTTATACTCTGCGTTCTTGGATTGGCTATGGTACTCCTCAGCCCCTCGGTGTTTGCTTCCACCCAGGGGTCCCAGGCTGCAACCGAGGAACTCCCGGTACAATCCAGCTCCCTAACCCATCAGATGACGGAACTGGTTATACAATTAGCCATATTACTCTTTGCCACCTGGATCGGCGGAAAGGCCGCCAAGCTGCTCCACCTGCCCGGGGTGGTGGGCCAGATTTTATCCGGGATTATCATCGGCCCATTCCTTCTGGGAGGTATCAGCCTACCCGGATTTCCCGAGGGATTGTTCCCCGTGGTCTCGGGCCCCATACCCGTATCTCCCCTGCTGTACAGTATTTCAACCCTGGCGGCGATAATTCTGCTGTTCATATCGGGGTTGGAAACCGATCTCAGCCTCTTCCTCCGGTACGCCCTTAAAGGCGGTATAATCGGGATCGGCGGAGTTATCGTTTCCCTCGTTTCCGGTGCTGCTGTCGCCTCCGTTTTTATGGCGGTGCCCATCACCGATCCCCGGGCCCTCTTCATGGGCAGCCTCAGTGTTGCTACCAGCGTAGGCATAACGGCAACAATCCTATCGGAAAAACGGAAAATCGACAGTCCCGAAGGAACGGTCATACTCTCGGCCGCCGTTATCGACGATATCCTGGGGATAATCATCCTCGCCATCGTCCTGGGGATCGCAAGCTTTTTCGGGGTGAGCCATGGTACCCAGGCTGCACAACCCCAGGCGGGACAGGGTTCCCTGGTTTGGAATATCCTCTGGATTGCCCTCCGCGCCATCGGTGTATGGCTGGTAGTTACCATCCTCGGGCTTCGCTACTCCCGCCAGCTCGGGCGGTTCTTAAAAATCACCTTCAAGGACAGAAGCACCATGACGGTAATGGCCTTCGGCCTTGCTCTGCTTTTAGCAGGCCTCTTCGAGCAGGTGGGACTATCGATGATCATCGGTGCGTACATCATGGGACTCAGTCTCTCAAACACCGACCTTACCTATGTCATCCAGAGCCGGCTCAAAACTCTTCACGATTTTTTTGTCCCGATCTTTTTTGCCTTAAGCGGGATGATGATCAACCTGGAGGCCATAGCCCATTGGAATGTTCTGCTCTTCGGTTTTGTATTCACCCTTGTGGCCATTGCGGCCAAACTCTTGGGCAGCGGTCTGCCTTCATTGTTTATGAATTTCACCCTCACCGGAGCCGTCCGAATCGGATGGGGGATGGTCCCCCGGGGTGAGGTAGCCCTCATCATAGCCAGCATTGGGGTCACATCCGGTATCATCGGCGAATCGGTATTCGGCGTAGCACTGCTGATGACCATCGCAACCACCATCATCGCGCCTATGGCCCTGAACCGGGCTCTCAAGATAAAAAAACCGAGCCAGCGCAAAATCACCGAGACCTCGGAACGCACCGAAACAACCGTCAATTTCCAGACCCCGGAATTCGCAGACCTCTTGGTGAGTAAATTCCTGGGCGAGATCGAAAAAGAAGGATTCTTCGTCAACAAGATGGATCACGGCGAAGATATGTACCAACTCCGGAAGGATACCGTATTCATCACCCTAACGGTGGATCCATCGGGAGAGGCCCGGTTCATTTCCGAGGAACAGCACATCGGTCTTTTTCAGACCGCCCTGTACGAGAGTCTTTTGAGTATATCGGATGCAGCAGCTGAAATGAAAAAACGCTTCAAGCCCAAAGAAATGGCTCAATCCATTAGCGCACAAGGCACCTCTTCCGGTAAACCCGGTTTTGATATGACTCCCTACCTGGATCCCAAGCTCATAAAACTCCGCCTGGAAGCCCGGGATAAGGAGGGGGTCATACAGGAACTCATTGATCTATTTATAGCCCAAGGCCAGGTACAGAACGAGCAGGAGGTCCTATCCGACGTGCTGGAACGAGAAAAGTCCATGTCCACGGGTATGCAGAACGGTATTGCCATCCCCCACGCTAAAACCAAGGGAGTGCAGACCATGCAAGTAGCCATTGGTTTCATACCCGAGGGGATTGATTTTACAAGCCTGGACGGAAAACCCAGCCAACTATTTTTCATGATTCTGTCGCCGAAACAGGGATACGGCCCCCACCTGCAGCTCCTCGCTGCCATCGCCGGAAGCCTCAATACCGAGACGATCCGTACCGCCTTACTCAACGCCGAGACCGGGTATGAGGTCATACGGATCTTGCAGAACCCAGGCGGGATAGGCCATGAACAATAATCGCCGTGTTCTGGCCTAAATCTCCCGCCGCCGGACTCTCCCCTCCCCGCCCCTGGCAGGAAGCATCCTCGGTCTACAGCGCGCCGAGCACCGCCCAACACAGCGCCGAAATCCTGGACGATCAAGAGACCCTGGAGGGCGCCCTGCCCCGCCACCTGCAAACCCTCCAAGTTCAGTGGATGCTCCACCGACACAGGGCCCTGAGCCCGGTTCACACCGCCGGGAATGCCCGGACTGTTTTTGACCTCGCCTGCGGAAACGGGGCTCACCTTCAGATCTTTGCGGATTCGGGATGGTCTGGATGGGGCGTTGACATTAACCCCATCAGCATCAAGGGGATTCTTTCCTCCCAGGCTGGACGGCGGGGGCTAATAGAGGCGGTTCAGGGTGATTTGAATGCCCTAGGCACAACCCTGCCCGCTCCTCACCACAAGGCCGATCTCGTACTAATGTGTTACGGAACCATCTGTACCCTACCCCCCGGAACGGTGGACCGGATCACGCGGTTTGCCTGGGAGTCCCTAAAACCCGGGGGACTCTGGATGCTTGATATCATCACGCCAGAGTACTTTTCGTCACCCCGGCAACCATCCCTGGAAGAACTAATCAGGGATGGGGATGACCCGGAAGGCGGCCACACATCAGGCGCCCTTCTCCTCGACCAGAAAACCTACCTCTCCCCTTGGCTGGGATTCTGGGGGGCTCTTCCTAAAAGGGTTATAGAATCAACCTGGTACTATCCAACGGAGAATCTCTACTGTGAGGACTATTCAGTGGCCAAGCAGCGCTTCTTAACCTGGAAACGCCCCTACACCCCCCAGGAGTACCGCACCAGATACCGCTCCAGGGGTTTTCTTCACTGCACAACAGAGTCCGGCAGCTTCGGGCAAACCCCGCCCCGGGATGACGGCTCCCGGAGTGACATCCCTTCCGGCTGGAGTACCCTGGTCTTTCAGAAATCAGGCCGGGGGAACAAAAATGAAGATGTCTGAGCCTTCCAGCTTTACATCGAAGGTTTTAATATCCTCGGTGGCGGGAAGATTGACCACACGGCCTGACTTGATATTAAACCGTGAGCCGTGCTTCTCGCAAAACACCTCATCCCCCATGACAATCCCCTCAGACAGGGGGGAGTATTCATGGGAACAGGAATTCTGGGTACAAAAAAAACCATCATCGAGCTTGTACAAGGCGTACTCGTGCTTTCCTACCTTTACCATGGTAGAACGATGAAAATCATCCACCGAAGCAACCCGCACCCATTCAGGTTTTTTCTTTTTACCCAGTAATCCCATTTCACTATCCTCCTGCAGACTTCCAGCTCTCTATCGGTAATTGAGGGCAAGCTCGTGAACCGAACCCGCCAGCTGCTCCTCCAGAAGCTCTCGAACCTCATGGGCTACGTGCTCATGGGCTCTGCCCAGTACATCCTCATAGTACGCAAGTATCAAGCTTTGAATAGCTTCCTCCCGGGGGAATCCGCGGCTTTCGAGGTAGAAAACCTGTTCGGGATTGAGCTTTCCGGTGGTTGATCCATGGCTGCACCGTACATCGTTGGTATCTATCTGGAGACAGGGGATGGAATCCGCCTTCGCTCCGTCGGAAAGCACCAAGTTTTTGTTAGACAAGTAGGCATCGGTTTGCTTTGCCTGGGGTGCTACCTCGATCAGGCCCTGATAAATGGTCCGGGCCCCGGAATTGACCGCTCCGCGGTATACCGCATTGCTCACCGCATGAGGAGCCAGATGGTGCTGAACCGTTCTCATGTCCATGTGGCGTTCGTCATCGGCATAATATACCCCGTCCAGTTCAAGATCGCTTCCCGGCCCCGCCAGGGTTGAATCCACCCGGTTTTTAATAAATCCGCCCCCCAATAGGGCTTCGAAATGCCGGAACCGTCCATCCCTGCGGATCACCGAGCGGCCATTAGTGAAGATCACCACCTCATCGTCGCTGCGTTGTACCTGAGCAACCGACAGGTTTGCAGCCTCCCCGACCAGGAATACATTGGATTGATTCACCAGAAATCCGCCGGAACCGGCCCAGGTTACATGCACTCCTGCCTTGGCTTCATCCTCCAGGACCACGAATAACCCAGGGAAACACGCCTCATCCTCTCCCTCATGGGATAGGGTGATTCTAACGATATCCTCCACCTCCACCCCCCGGGGAACATAGAGCACCGCCCCGTAGCCAAGAGCGGCCAACCCCCATTGGAACACCTTATTATCCGCGGTGTTCTGCGCCTCCTGGTAGGCTTCCTCAATCTTCCCCGGTAGACCCTCGGGAAAAGACCGCCCCTCGGCGATATCGGTGAAAAACCCCGCCAGATCATTCAGATAGACCCCGCGGCGGACAAGGCTGGACAACAATCCCCGGGAGGTCAGGCGTCCATTTTGGAACCCCAATACACCTGCCTGTTCATGCCGCTCCAACTCCTCATCGTCCACACTCCGATGGCCATCCCGGGAGCTCAGGTCGTTTTCGTGAAAACCCAGGGCATCCAGATCGAACTCCCGAATGCTGGTTCTTCTCCACTCTTCATCTTTCTGGGTCGGCCAGGCTGATCCCTGAAAGGCCTCCAAAGCCTTGAGACGAATGTCGCCGAACCATTGAGGCTCTCCCACTGTACCGGCCCGTCGGCTGACAAATTCCGGTAATGCTGCACTTGATTCGTAGTATTTCACTAATGTCCCCTTATCCGACGGATCCTTCCATCTCAAGCTCGATGAGCTTGTTCAGCTCAACAGCGTACTCCATGGGTAATTCTTTAACCAAGGGATCCAAAAAGCCGTTAACAATCATCATTGACGCCTCATCCTCGCTAAGCCCGCGGCTCATCAGGTAAAAAAGCTGATCTTCGCTTATCTTGCTCACCCTGGCCTCATGCTCCATGGAGACATCGGTGGAATCAATCTCCATATACGGGTAGGTATTGGACACCGACTCCTCATCCAATAGCAAGGCATCACATACAACGTGGCTCTTGATATGGGTCAACCCGGGATTCACCTTGATCAATCCCCGGTAGCTGCTGACTCCCCCTTCCTTGCTGATGGACTTTGAGGTTATCACCGAACTCGTATTGTTAGCTGCATGGACAATCTTACCCCCGGTATCCTGTTCCTGACCGTCCCGGGCGAAGGCGATGGACAATACCTCGCCGTGGGCGCCCTCATCCATCAAGTAGACCGCAGGATATTTCATGGTACGCTTGGAACCGAGATTTCCATCCACCCACTCGACCGTGGCATTCCTGTGGGCTACTGCCCGCTTGGTTACCAGGTTATACACGTCATTTGACCAGTTCTGAATGGTGGAGTACCGAACCCGGGCGCCTTCTAAGGCTATTATTTCAACCACCGCCGAATGCAAGCTATCGGTAGAATAGATCGGCGCTGTACAGCCCTCTACGTAGTGAACAAAGCTTCCCTCATCGGCGATTATGAGAGTCCGTTCAAACTGGCCGAAGTTTTCTGAGTTTATCCGAAAGTAGGCCTGAATAGGGATCTCAACCCGGACACCCTTGGGGACATACACAAAGGAACCGCCGCTCCAAACCGCAGAGTTTAAGGCCGCGAACTTATTGTCGTTATACGGGATGATGGTGCCAAAATACTTTTTAACCAGGTCCGGATACTTCTGAACCGCTTCTTCCGGGGATGTGAATACCACACCCTGCTGTTCCAGATCCTCCCTGATGCTATGGTAAACCATCTCGGAATCATACTGGGCCCCTACGCCGGCAAGGAACTTTTTTTCCGCCTCGGGTATTCCCAAGCGGTCATAGGTTTCCCGGATCTCCTGAGGAAGATCCTCCCAGGTTCGTTTCTGTTCATCCGTGGGTTTTGCATAGTAGTAGATATCATCAAAATCCAGGGCGGAAAGATCTCCGCCCCAGTTCGGCATGTCCTTCTCCCGAAAAGCCTGAAGACTCTTCAGACGAAAGTCCAGCATCCATTGGGGTTCGTTCTTGTGCTGAGAAATTGCGGTGACCACCGCCTCATCCAGCCCCTTACGGGTTTTAAAAATACTCTTATCGGGAAAAGAAAATCCGTATTTATAGTCTCCGAATTCCAGTGCCTCTTCTTGGCTTTGAGGTTTTTGAATTGCTTCGTTACTCATTCTCATCCTCCTGTATGCCGTACTGCTTCTTAATCCAGTCGTACCCCTTCTCTTCCAGGGTCTCTACCAATTTCTGATCCCCGGAGGTTACGATCTTTCCTTTGTACAAGATATGTACGAAATCCGGCTTTATGTAATTCAGGATCCGCTGGTAGTGGGTGATAATAATTGCTCCAAAATCTGGGCCTTTGAGGTGATTTACCCCCTTGGCAACCACCTGGAGGGCATCAATATCCAAACCTGAATCCGTCTCATCCAAAATTGCAAGCCCTGGTTTGAGCATCATCATCTGCAGAATTTCCATCCGCTTTTTCTCACCACCGGAAAAACCATCATTCAAGTACCGGTTGATAAACGCCTGGTCCATTTCCAGGAAGTCCATACCCGCCCGAAGCTCGCGGACAAACCCGCTGGCTTTGGGAGCCTTCTCTTCTTCCTCCCCGCGGAGCCGGGCCTGAGCCGCTCGGTGAACCTCGGTAACCCGCTTGAGGAAACGGCCTACGGTTATTCCGGGAATTTCAACGGGATACTGAAAGGCCATAAACAGTCCCTTCTGAGCCCGTTCGCTCACCTCCATCTCCAGAACATCCTCACCATCCAGAAGAATTTGCCCCTGGGTTACTTCGTAGTTGGGATGTCCCATAATAACATTCGATAAGGTACTCTTCCCAGAACCGTTGGGTCCCATGATTGCATGGACCTGACCGGATTCGATGGTAAGGTTGATTCCCTTGAGGATTTCCTTGTCCTCAACTCTGGCATGTAAATCTTTAACCTCAAGCTTCATTCTCTCTGCTCCTTAGCATGGTATCTATCTATCTATTATTGGGCTCCCTTGGCACCGGTAACGGTTATCCCTACAGAATTTTATTCCTGCTTTCATGAAAAGAGTCCATTTCTTGCTGACGATGTCCCACCGTCTCCACCGGGGGCATCAGGCTCCTATGTGCTATATGGGGTATCCCAGCTCTAGCCGGGCTTCCTCGCTCATGAAATCAAGGTTCCAGGGCGGGCTCCACACCAGGTTGGTATTCACAGCATCTAGGCCGTGATCATCCTTAAGCACCCGCAGCATATCATTCTCAATGACATCCGCCAGAGGACAACCTGGCGAGGTTAGGGTGAAATCTATATCCAGGGAACCTGTCTCTTCAGAAACCTCCACCCGGTAGACCAAGCCGAGGTCCACAATATTCAAGCCGATTTCCGGGTCAATTACCTTGCGGAGAGAGTCTAATACTTCCCGTTTTGTGGGCATTGGTATCCTCCTAATACATTACTAAAATAATAAGGTATTTGTAATTCTTCAAGTCCTTTACCCCCGGGTTCTCCTCTAAGAACGCTTCAACTCTGATTCAGCGGAATATCATAGTAGCGGAGGGTTGCCAGTCTTGTACGGTGTTGTTATCCCAATATACCAAGTTGTTCTTCGGGGGAAAAGGGGAAATGTACGACAAATTAATATTTGTTAGTCTATTCTAACTTGTATCTACTCATCTAAATAGGGTAGAAACTCCCGGGGGTATTTCATACACTATCGCCATGGACCCAACATCGCTGGTTGTGCTCTGCCACCCCGATCCCCGGAGCTATTGCCACGCTATCGCCCGGAAGGTGACAGAGGCGCTTACAGACCGGGGACGGACCGTACATGTGCAGGATCTCTACAGCCAGAACTTTGATCCGGTATTGTCCCTGGATGAGGAACGGCAGAAGACCAGCCTGGACGCTCTCATACAAGGGTACGCCCGGGAAGCAGAGCAATCCCAGCAGATCATCTGGATCTTTCCGGAGTGGTGGGGACTTCCCCCAGCCCGCCTGAAGGGATGGCTGGACCGAGTACTGCGCCCCGGGGTTGCCTTTGATTATCAGGGGGACTTCGAGGATACCAGACGGCGGATTCAGCGGTTTGCGGGAAAAACTGGCACGGTGTTTATGACCAGCGATCAAAGCCCTCCGCCCCCCATCGACCAGACCGGGGCGGATGCTCAAGGCAGGTTAACGAGGGTCTTACATCGGCGGGCTAATCTGGTAGACCGGCTTCGAGACCAGAGCGGCCACCATCCTCTTGCCCGGATATGGCAGGAATCCGTTGGGAATTTTACCGGATTGACCATGGCTGGGTTCTACATTCTCGGCCCCGTTCGCAATTCCGAATATACCACGCGTATCAGTTGGCTCTCCCAGATCGGAGAGATACTACAACATCCCGGAGGCTCTTGACAGTGCAACACATCATCCTGATTCGCCACGGCCGAGCAGAGGCCGGCAGCTGGAACATGGACGACTTTGATCGTCCCCTGACCCCCGAAGGAACCGAGTGGATCTCCCGGGCAGCCGCCTTGCTGCTTCAAGGTTCTCGATCCGTAGCCACCGCAAAGCGGGTACGGATCATTCACTCCAACGCCCTGAGAACGACCCAGACCGCCGAAGAAATCGCCGCTGTGTTATCCCGGGCAGGCATTGCCGGGGAGCTGGAAAACGATCCAGAACTCTATCAGGCGGATCAGGACCATCTCCTCAAACTCATCTTGTCAGCGGAAACCGGGGTTACCATGGTGGTGGGGCATAATCCGGCCATAGGACAGTGCGCGGAGAGTCTTTCCGGCAGCCCCCTGGCCATGCATCCCGGATCGGTGGTGGTGTTTTCCCTAGATACTGCGGATAGTGAATCTCTCGTCGGAAAGAACCATGAACCGGAGTTGGTCATCCACCCCCATTAGGAAGGACCTAGGAGGTCGTGGGAGCCCCCGGAAAGGTCTCAAACCGATGGGGGAGCAATTCTTCCAGGCGGTAGATGTTTCGCGGTCCTGTCAGGTCGCATATTACGAGCCGGAAGGCGGGACCGCATAGTTCACTGATAACCTGGAGACAGAGGGCACAGGGAAGAGCCGGAGGGTCGGCATCGGTAACCAATACGCCGTAATCAAAGCTCCTGGAACCGAAGCGCGATATGGCGGCAACCAGGGCTGATCGCTCCGCGCAGATGGTGGCCCCATAGCTAATATTTTCTACGTTCACCCCCGGCATAAACTGGTGGATGCCGTCAGAATCACCAAGATGCAAAGCAAAGCCCACTGCAAAACCGGAATAGGGCACATAGGCATGTTGACGTGCCTCCGAGGCCATGGCAAAGCCATCCTGCCATCCTCGGGGTAACAAACCGGCTTCAACGGGACTAAGGGTGTTTTTTTTCTTCACATTTTTTCCTTTCATCGGTAATAATGATAGCATAGCCGGCATTGACAGAGAACATGATTTTTGCAACAACCATAGACTCGAGGTTTTTATGGCAGAAAAGGTACTGGTAATTGTAGAGTCCCCCACCAAGGCGCGGACTATCAGCAGGTTTCTCCCCAAGAATTTCATCGTTGAGGCGAGTGTGGGACATATACGTGATCTTCCCCAGACCGCCTCGGATGTTCCGAAGAAGTACAAGGGGGAGTCCTGGGCGCGACTTGGCATTGATGTGGAGCACGACTTTACTCCGCTCTACATTACCCCCAAGGGTAAAACCAAGGTAATTAATGAGCTCAAGCGTAAATTAAAGGACGCCGATGCCCTGTTCCTGGCGACTGACGAGGACCGGGAGGGAGAGAGTATTTCTTGGCATCTGGTTGATTTGCTTAAGCCTAAGCAGCCGGTACGGCGAATGGTATTCCACGAGATAACCAAGCAGGCTATAGCCAAGGCCATAGAGAATCCCCGGGACATTGATATGAACCTGGTCCGGGCGCAGGAGACCCGCCGTATCCTGGATCGGTTGTACGGGTTCACCCTCTCGCCGCTGATCTGGAAAAAGATTGCCTACGGGTTATCTGCGGGTCGGGTTCAGAGTTCCGGTCTGCGGATGATTGTAGAACGGGAGCGTGAACGGATTCGGTTTAAAAAATCCGTGTATTGGGATCTCAAAGCAACCCTGACAGCTCCTGACACCGGCAGCACCCAGGTGTTCGAGGCTAAGCTGCTACAGGCCTACGGAAAACGCGTAGCATCCGGCAAGGATTTCGATTCGACCACCGGGGAGGTAGTCCAGGGCAAGGACATCATCGTTCTAACCGAAGACCAGGCGGTTAACCTGGCTGCGTCTTTGGAATCTGAGGCCTGGAAGGTCCTGGAGCTCTCGGAGAAGCAGACCACCAGCCGCCCAGCTCCACCCTTCATAACCTCCACCCTTCAGCAGGAGGGAAACAGGAAACTTGGCATGAGTTCCCGGGAGACCATGCGTACCGCCCAGCGGCTCTACGAGGAGGGGCTGATCACCTACATGAGAACCGACAGCCCCACTCTATCCAACGAGGCTATCGAAGGAGCCAGGGCTACTATTTCGGATCAGTACGGTCAGGATTACCTCAGCGCCGAGGTTCGGCAGTATGCATCAAAATCCAAGGGTGCCCAGGAGGCCCACGAGGCAATCCGCCCAGCGGGATCTTCCTTTCTCCATCCGGATCAGACGGGTCTCTCAGGGCGGGAAAAAGCCCTCTACGAGCTCATTTGGAAACGAACCCTGGCGACCCAAATGGCTGAGGCTAAAAAACTCAGCGTCTCCGCCAAGATCGGGGTTGGTGAGGGGGTGTTCCAGGCAAATGGAACCCGAATTCTCTTCCCCGGATTTCTGAGGGTCTATGTGGAAGGCAAGGACGATCCGGAAGCAGCATTGGAGGACAAAGAGGTGCTTCTCCCCCCCCTGAAGGAGGGAACCCTCTGCCTTCCCCAGAGCCTCGAAACCCTCTACCATGAAACCAAGCCACCCGCCCGGTTTACCGAAGCAAGCCTCATCCAGCGCCTGGAGAAGGAGGGCATCGGAAGACCGAGCACCTATGCAAGTATCCTGAGCACCCTCTATGACCGGGGGTACGTTCGGAAGCTCGGCACCGCCCTGGTTCCAACCTTTACCGGATTCGGCGTGGTTCAATTCCTAGAAAAGAACTTTCACCAGCTGGTAAAATACAGCTTCACCTCGGAGATGGAACAGAGCCTGGATGAGATCGCCGAGGGGAAAAAAGACCGGCTTGAGTACCTAAAACAGTTCTACCTGGGAGAGGACGGGCTACTCCATAAGGTGGAATCCCGGGAGGGACAGATCAAGCCGGAGGAATCCCGAACCATCGATCTACCCCAGCTGGAGCACGCCGTGGCGGTTAAGATCGGCCGTTTCGGACCCTACATCGTCTGTAATGAAGCAGAAAGCGGTGAAGAGATACACGCCTCCATTCCCGAGGACATCGCTCCCGGGGATCTATCCAAGGACGATATTAATGATCTCATTGAACTGCAGAAAAACGGTCCTAAACCCATCGGATATCATCCCGACACCCAGGAACCAATCTTCTGCCTGGTAGGGCGGTACGGGCCCTATGTACAGCTTGGCGAGGCCACCGAGGAGACCCCCAAACCCCGGAGAGCAGGCCTGCCCCGGGATGTCTCGCCGAAGGATGTCAGTATGGAACTGGCGGTAAAACTGTTAAGCCTGCCCCGGGTTCTGGGACTGCATCCCGAAACGGGTAAGGAGATCTCGGCCAATGTAGGACGTTTCGGCCCCTTCGTGGTTCATGACGGGGATTTTAGGAGCCTCAAAAAGGATGATGATGTCTACACCGTCGGCTTGGACCGCGCCTTGGAGATCCTCAGTGAACCAAAAACGGGGGGCCGAGGATCGAAACTGGTGAAGGATCTCGGCAGGGATGAGGCCGGTAAAAAGGTGGGGTTGTACGAGGGAAAATACGGTCCCTTCCTGAAATACGGAACAAAAAACATCGGTATTCCCGAGGATAAACGCCAGGAGTCCTTTCTCCAAAACCTCACCCTGGAACAGGCCATGGTATTTATTTCGCCCAAAACCCAGAAGGGCGGCAAGTCCTGACAACAGGGTTCATCCTCGGCGCTTCGAATCAAGGGGATCCGGAGGGCCGGGGGTAGACGATGCCCCGCCCCTGGCTTTCTGGCTACGGGCTTTGATAATGCGTAACAGGGTGTACACTACATCGGACCAAGAGGCGTTCCCCGCGGTCCGCATCCAGAAATGGTGCCGGTGCAGAGAAGTACCGGTGCAGAGATGGTATCGCAGCCGGGATAGGCGCATTCTTAATATAGTACCCCGGCGACACCACCCATGGGAGGACCTATCGGTTGCTCCTCTATATCCGGTGTCGTTTACAACCTTTTACGCACGATAATTCCTTCACACACTACGAACCTTCGCCCCCTGGATGAGAAACGCGGAGAAATTAATCGATATTAATCGAGGTCGATAAGATCGTTGATGAAGTACCGGCGGTAGGGGCTCACATCCCGCTGCTCCCGGCTGAATTCCTGGTACAGTACGGAAGCCTGGTGGTTAATGGCATCCACAGCCTGCCCCAGGGTTTCCTGGGCGGTGATCCGGTCCTGCAGGGAGACAAGCAGCTGATTTATTACACCCACACCGTATTTCAGGAAGGTACCGGTGCTCACGGTGGTAATGTAGCGCTGGCGCGCTGCGAAGGCCAGATCGTCTCCGGCATCCGGAACTTGGCTCTCTGCGTCCGCCTTCAGCTCCTGGTATGCTGCTTGGGAATCCTGGAAGTTCTTCTGCAGCCGGGTGAGTAAATCCCCTATCTTCGTCAGATACTCTGCCAGGGTGATTTCATTGTCCCTGACAAGGGAATTATGTTCGATGAGAGAATACACAATGTCCTGATCAACTCCCCGGAGAAATAGCGAGGCTGAGGCAAGCTTATCAACCTCCAGGGCCTGTACCAGGTATTCCTCATACCCGCTGAGGCTGTATCCCCCTGCCAGATACCGGGAGATAAACAGGGTCTGGATGTACAGGGCATCCATACTGTACAAGTAGCGTTCTACCGGCTGGGAATAGGAGGTCTGAAACTGTTCACCCAATTCCAAATAGTTCCGTGCATGCACCAGGGCCTCCACCACCAGGGACAGGGCAAGACTCGGATAGCGATCGGAGAGATCGAATAGGCTGGGGTTAATCACCAGATAGGCCTGATTCTCATGGTAACTGAAATAGACGCTGGATAACTTATCAATACCCTCCAACTGGTCGCGGGAAAAGAGGATGAGGATATCCCGGGATCGTAGGGCGGGCCGCACCTGTTGATACATCTTTCGCACCTCGTCCCCCTCCCCTGGCTGGCTTGTAACCAGGAGATCATCAATGGTCCGTAACAACCCGGAAAACCGTTGACCCAATTGCTGGTCATCCTGAAGCCCGTCGGTGGCCTGTGCGCCCCCCAGCCCTGGAGCCATAAGCAATACAATCACCCCCAAAACGGGGATGATACGCCGAACCCCCATTTACTCTTCTTCCTTAACAACCAGGTACCGTAATAACTCCCCTCCGAAGGCAGAAACGACGATCTGGGCACCCTCTTCCAGGAGGTAGGGAAAACTAATCTGCCCTCCGGGATGTTGGGTGGTAAACAGCTCCCTGCGCTCCCCGCTCGGTTCGATAACCTCCACGAATAACTCCACGGGTACCGCATACCTGGGCAGTGTCCGGGTAAACAGGCCGAAAACCTGCCGTGCCCCTACCCTTCGAATGGGCTGAATCTCCAGGCTTACCGGGGTGCTTTGTTCAACCACTGCTCCCGGCTGAGGCTCCTGACTCACCACGATACCCCCGGCCGTGGTTTCATCCACATCGGCGAGGGTGAAGGTAAAGGGTTGATTTTGACCGGCCAACAGACTCATAGCGCGGTTGTAATCCAAATTGACGTAATTCGGAACCGAGAAGGTCTGCACCTCGGGACCTCGGGAAACCAGGAGGTTCAAGGGCGTTAGGCCCGTGAGTTCCGCGCCCGGCGCTGGATCCTGGTCTAGGATGGTACCCGGTTCTGAATCGTCGAATACGTAGTTTACTGAATTTCCGGTTATCTGGAGCAGGGGCTTGTAGGTGGCGAAGAGCACCTGGAGTTCCTGTTCCACCTCCTGGAGCTGGCGGCCGATATAGTCATCAACCCGGTCAACCACCGCCCCCTTGCTGACGGTGAGCAGCACCGATCGGCCGGCCTTTAACCGGCTGCCCGGACCGGGTTTTTGTTCCACAACCCTGCCCTTGAGTGAGGGGTCGGAGAAGAACCGCTGCTCTATCTGGGCGTAGAGTCCCCGGGCTTGAAGCTGCTCCATGGCGTTACCAAGCTCCTCGTCCGTCAGAGCAGGCACGGTTATGGTTTCCGCTCCTTGGAGCGCTACAATGAAGGCGGTAACCGCTGAGAGCACTACCAGCACTGCGATACCGACAAAACTCCATACCAGGATCTTAAAATACCGGTTTTCCGGGGGATCATCCTTTCGCGGAAACCAGCCGGATGGTCCACGGCCTTTTCTGGAGCCGGATTTGCCCTTGAAGAAGGGCAGCCTGAATCGGCGGGCCGCGGGACCAGATGCGTTTCCGTCATCAGCGTCGCCGGCTGGGGTAGTTTCAGGGGAGGCTGGCGCTTCCGGTTGGGGGGACTCCTGGGAATCCCGGGGGGGATGGGTACCCAATTCCGCCTGGCCGGGCTGAGGGTCTGGGGCTAGGGGCTGATCTTCTTGAATGTTCCGGGTTTCATCGGAACCGTCTATCTCCTGGCTCTCTTCGGAGATGGCTGGCTTTTGCTGTTTTTTACTCATGTATTCCTCCAAGGTGTGATCCAAGAAAATCCTGTACCCCGTTTACAAAGCTCTTAAAATCCATTTGCTTCTTGGATTGCAATTGCAGGCTCTGCAGGGCTATTTGACCATCCCCCGTTTGTACCAAAATACCGGATTTTTTGTCTATGCCTAGTACGGAACCCGGAGGTTGTTGGGAGGACTGGGCCTCATTATAAACCACTGCGGCATGGATTGTAAGCTTGAGACCCTTCCAATAGGTGTAGGCACCCGGCCAGGGACGGTAGGCCCGAACCCTACGGTGAATTTCAATGCTGGAATCCGACCAGGTTATCAGTCCGTCTTCCTTCGTGATAATCCGGCAATAGGTAGCCTTGGAATGATCTTGAGGCTCGGGCCGGGCTAGGCCGGCCTGCAGGTCCTGCAAAACCTGGAGCACCATTTCAGCTCCCCTGGACGCCGTGCTCTCGAGCAGCTCATGGGCGTATTCATCCCCGACAAGGGCTAAGGGTTCCTGAAGCAGGATATCTCCGGCGTCCATCTTCTGGGATAGGTATTGCACCGTGATGCCCGTTTGATGGAGCCCGGCCAGAATCGCAGCCTGAAGGGGCGAGGGGCCGCGGAATTGGGGAAGGAGACTCGGGTGCAGGTTGATTCCTCCCCGAGGAAACAGGGCGAGAAATTTGGGGCCGAAGATTCGACCGTAGGCGACACAGACCAGGATATCCGGCTGTAACTCCGCCACAGCATCCCGGACAGCCTGATCCAGACGCTGGGGTTTTAGTACCGCCACGCCTTCGGCATGCTCCTGCACAAATTGAGACACTGGACTGGGTTTCAGGGTTTTCCCCCGTTTCCCCGGAGCATCGGGGTTTGTGAGCACACCGACCAGCCGGATAGTCTCAGGATTGTTAACCATGGCGGCCAGGGTCGGTACGGAGAAATCCGGGGTTCCGGCGAAAAGAACTCTCAGGGGGGACAACTTGTTGTTCATGGTACTCAGGCGCGCATCCGTTTCTCATACAAACGCAGCAGACGTTTTTGACTGCCGGGACGAAGGTACTCATAAAAGAGCGTACCATCCAGATGGTCGTATTCATGCTGGATGACTCGGGCTAATAGACCGCTAGCCTCTAGGGAAAATTCTCTGCCCTGTTCGTCCCAAGCGGTTACCTGTACCGATTCCGGCCGAGTGACATCGGCGTATACCCCGGGTATACTCAGACACCCCTCCTCGTAATCGCTGAGTTCCGAGGAGCGGGCAGTAATGATGGGATTTATAAAGGCCCTGGGCTTATCATCGGGAACGCCTACGACAAACAACCGGTCCATACGGCCGATCTGAACCCCTGCCAACCCGATTCCTTTGGAAAGCTGCATGGTTTCGATCATATCATGGACAAGTTTCTCTAGGGTTCCGTCAATATTCGCCACCGGGTTTGATACCTCGTGAAGCCTATCATCCGGCAGGGTAACCAAATCTAACATTCTGTTCTCCTCTTGGAAGGAAAATGTAGGGAACTATACCGGAAAAGTCAATCCAGGGGCATTCATGCCCGGTCCCAGGCGGAAGATGAATAGTGGCATCCCAGCAAAAGAACAGCCCCGGAATTGGGGGGTGCCGGGTACTCTCCGGGCCGCCATCCTCGGGGACGGTAGAATTAGTTCTGCCCTGGATTCTCCAGGGGAAGGGTAAACCAGAATACACTGCCCGAACCCAGCTCGCTCTCAAACCCAATCTTGCCGCCATGGGCAACGACCAGTTTTTTAGAAAGGGCTAATCCGAGACCCGTACCCTCGATATCCCGCACCGCGAACGCCCGGCCGAACTCTGTGAAAATCACCTTTTTATCCGAGTCGGCGATTCCGATCCCCGTGTCCCGAACCGAAAAAACGAGCTCCCGCCCACTGTTCCCCGGCTTTACCTCCAGGTCGACCCGCCCTTGGTTGGTGTACTTCACACCGTTGGTCATCAGATTAAGCAGTACCTGCTTTACCTTCTGGCCATCCGCCATAATATCTTCCGGGCAGTCTGGATGGATGGTTTTCACGATAGACAGGGTATTGATCTTCCCCTTACTCCGGGCGTAGCTCTCGCTATGAACCAGGGCATAATTGATAATCTCGCTTAACCGCTGGGGCCCCTTGGATATCTCAATCACTCCCGACTCGATGCGGGACAGATTTATTACCTCATCAATAATATTTATGAGAACCTCCCCGGCCTCCCTGATGGTCGAGTATGCCTTTAGGTAGCTCCGGTCCTGTTCGGCTAAGAGCTGCTTAACCCGTTCCGTCAATTGGGGATAGTCCGGGAGGGCTGGCAGGGCGTCCTCCAGATAGGATACAAAGGCGGCGATGCCGTTTCCGCGTAGAATCAGGTGGCCGAGATACGCATCCAAATGGTCTAGTGCCCTGGCTTCTTCCGGAGAGAGGGGATCGTCATCGGGGCTTTGATGCAATTCCAAATACTGCTCCAGAGCATGGATAAGGTCCTCCGTTTTATCGTAGGCACCAAAGCGCAGAAGGTCGGTTATTCCGCTAATGGAGTTGAGGGGGGTCCGCAGCTCGTGGTTCATGTTAACCAGGAACCGTGATTTATGGGTGTTAGCGATTTCCGCCCGAATCCGCGCCTCTTCCAGCTCCCTGGTACGTTCCTGAACCCGTTCTTCCAGGGTCTGGGCGTAGTTGAGAATTTCCTCCCGTTGGGATCGAATTTGAGAAAAACTTGCCTTCAGTTCAGCGCCGAGTTGATTAAAACTCCGGGAAAGATCCCCAATTTCATCATCACTTTTTATCCCGATCTGTAGGAGCGGTCCCTGCTCCCGGAGATGGCGCCGGAGATTTTCCACCCCGTCGGAGAGATCTACCACGGGACGAATAAGAAACCGGGCAATGAGCACCGTCATAATAATAATGAGAAACAGTACAGCGGCTGCCACAATCCAAAGGTAGTTCGGCCCTTCGGAGCTACGGAATCTGCTCTTAGGGATACTAATATGCCCCACATACTCCCCGGGTTCTCCTATGGGCAGTGGAGCATAGACACTGTACTGTTCTACCCCCTCCAGCACCTCTTCCTGGACAGCATCAACCCGAAGGTCGGATTGCTGAGAAGATGGTAGCCCGGCGAACCAGGGTATAGTAGCAGGAAGCCGTTCCAGCCGACGTCCGTAGGAATCGAACCGGGTGGTAAACACTAGCTCTGAGGGTATCCGGCCCTGGCTGCCGTAGCGGTTCCACAGTACCGATTGCGGGGTGGTTTCCAATTCTTCAAGCACCGTTCCAGGAACGCGGTAGATGGAGGTCTCCTGCCCCAGAGAGAAGGTAACAATATCAAACACCTCATGGCTGATCCGGGTATGCAACCCAAGAACCAGAGCCCCCCCGTTCTCCGTCAGCCCCCCTGTATTCGCCGCTGCTTCTCCCCTGTTCAACACCAGAAACTGAAAAACCAGTAAGCCCTCTTCGCTCACATGGACAACCTGGGTCCTTCCCTCAAGCACAGATTCAAAGCTCACTAAGCCGGATACAAAGGGATTCATGGCCCTGATCGGCCGGTTATAGACCAGGCTTTGGTCGCGACTCCACATCTGCACCCCCACACTGGGCGCCACATCCACCGGTGCGGGCTGGGAGTTGGGCTCGTTTACCGCTGCTAAAAAGTAGGGATCACCACTCAGGCGGATAGCGGTGCCCCTAAGCTGCTGGAGCTTGTAGCCCAGGTTTGCCTCCAGGGTCTTCTTACCGTAGTTAAGGCTCTCAAGCAACCGCGTCTGAGAAACCCCTAAGGCCTGGTTGGAGAGGAAGGTGATCAAGGCAATGGTCGGCACTATCATTACCAGGGTGATGATCATACCGATTTTGAGCATGAGGGGGGTGCGGGTGGATCCGTAACTATGGTTACTCAATGGTGATTCTCCCGTCGACCGCCGAATCAAGAGATGCCATATTCCGCAGATGCTGAAGCATCACCGATAAGCTGGATACCATGGTATCGGAAATCAACCGTGCATCCCGAAAATTGGTGTACCCATCCCCGCCGGCATAGAGATACCGCTCCACCGCCACGGTATACTCTCGGTGGGGATCCACCGGCCGGCCCCCTACCCGGACATCCTGACTGTCGAGCAGCAGATGGGAGCCGGTACGCTGGTACGCCACCTGCAGACCAGAAACCTGGAGAAAGCCGTTCTCCCGCTGGGGGTCGCCCCAGAACTCTCCGCTTTTCTGCAGCACCTGAATTAACTCCCGGCCCGTCATTCCCAGCAAAACCACCGTTCCTTCAAAGGGCAAACTGGCATACAGGTCCGCCAGGGTCACGGCTCCCGGCCCAAGGGAACCGCGAACCGCACCGCTGTTAATCAAGGCAACATCAGTGTTCCAATACGACCGGCATGCATCCAAAATAACATTGGCTAAGGGACTTTCACCCCGGGGATTATGGCTTATCCGCTCAGAACTTAGGGTGATTTGATCGCGCAGGAGCTCTTCCACCGCAGCGGAGGAACGAAAAATCGCCTCGCCGATCACCGGATCCGGTTCGATTACCCTAGACCGTACCGGCAAGTGCTCCTGGGACACCCGTGAGAAATCCTGATGCACCTCCAGGTAATCCACGGTTTTCGCACCATCAAATATGGTATCATCAACCATCAGCAGATGTTTCGTCCGACCGTTCCGGGTAAGGCGCTGGAGGGTCGGTGCCTGGAGATCACGGTTCCCTATGACCAGCATGGAAACCTCAGGAATCCGAATAGCCTCATCGATGAACTGATTCGTGCTCTGGCGGTCCGCCTTATACCCCACAGCCATAACCACTACATGTTTGAAGGGCAAGGACCTATTCCGGGCCGTCTCAATTGCGCCGGTGACTGCCTGCTCCAGAGGTATAAGCCCCAGACCCCGGATATTTTCCGGCAGATTTCTCTCCTCCAACAGGGGACTCCCCAGTCCAACAAAGAGGGTTGCAGACTGCTCATGGTAAAAATAGGGCTCCAGGTACGGGGGAATCTCTCCGGTCTCTGAAATAACAATATTTGAAGCAACCAGGGGGAAGTTTGCAATGACGGCGAGATCCGATAAGCGCCGGGCGCCAAAGTAAAGCTCCCGGGAGTCGACAAACAGGGCATCCAACCCCATGGAATTGAGACCCTCAATGATAATCTGTCCCTTGGATAGGTAGGCATGGGGACTGCCATGAATAGTTCCGTTGGTGGCGAATACCAGGGGATCATCATACTGCCGAATGTAACCGGAAATGAGACTCAGTCCTCCCCGTTTCTCATCCCCGACCTCCTCGGGAAACAGGCCCCCCTTGAGAGAGTGGATGCCGATCCACCGTACCACTGGTTCCGAATCCTGGGAGGAACAACCGGAAACCAGGAGCAGTCCCGATATGAGGATGAGCAGCACACCCGGCAGTCCCAGCTTCCAGGAAGCTACATTACTGAGGCTTGGTGATGCTGGCTTCAAGTTTTTCATAGAGACTGTCCATATTGTGCTGAATTTTTTTTATAAACTCCGCCCGCTCCTGCTCGGTCATGGTCTCCATGACGCCTAAGCCTAACAGATCTATGAGTCCCTTTAGCTTATTCATGTTCTCACGAAGCAGGAAATCCGCCTCGGCTTTATAGAATTGTTCTGAATCGGCCATAGGCTATCCTAACCGTTCCCGGAGCCGATCGGGAATAGCAACCCCCAGGGTTCTGGAGATATCCTGAATCATTTCGGCTTGATTTATAGGCTTTGTTATATACTTGGTAAACCCGGCTTTTAAACAGCGGTCACGATCACTGTCATTACCGTCATGGGCAGCCATGGCCTGAGCGGTTACCGCCCAAATCGGTGTATCCCGAAACTCGGGAATGCTGCGGATCAGCTTTACAACCTCAATGCCTGAGTCCTCCCGCTCCATCTTAATATCCATGAGAATGAGATCCGGTTTCTCATTGCGGATAATCTCCACCGACGTCACACCGGAACTCGCCTCCAGAACCGAGATGTCAGCCTTCGGACCAAAAAGTTTAAAGAGGGTCTTTAAGACGTACCGGTTAGACTCCAGATCGTCAACTATTAATACTTTTGTCATAGAGAAAGTGTATTACCCGGCGGATAGATTTTCAAGTAATTCTCCGACCTGAACCCAAAGGGTATCCCCTTGAACCTGCCGGGGATCAGCCCAGACCTGAACTTCCCGCTGGCCCGTGGGATGGGGTACAGAGAGGTACCGCGCATGGAGGGCTATGCCCCCTCCAGGAATACTCCGGGCCGCCCCGTATTTCAGATCCCCCCGGAGAGGAAACCCCCGGGCAGCGAACTGCACGCGAATCTGGTGATGCCGTCCGGTTTCCAGCTGAACCTCCCAGAGGGCATAGCGATCCAGGCGCAGCCCTAGGGAGTACCGCAACACCCCATGCTTCGCCCCCCGGGTTCCCTGGGGTACGGTGACGCTTTTATTGACCTTGGGATTGCGCCGGAGCCAATCCGACATCTCTCCCCCCTCACCCAATACCTCCGTAGCTTGGATATCAGTAATGGCCCAGTAGTGTTTTTGTACACTCCGGTCTCGAAAGCTCTCCGTCAATCGGGAGAGGGCCTTGGATGTTTTAGCGTATACAACACATCCGCTGGTGGGTCTATCCAGGCGGTGAACCAGGCCGAGAAATACATTCCCCGGTTTGTGGTCCCGAACCTTTATAAACTCCTTGAGGTTCTCCAAGAGTGAGACATCTCCGGTCTTGTCTCCCTGCACTAATTCCGAGCAGGTCTTGTTCACAATCAGGAGATGGTTATCTTCGTATAAAATCCGTTGGGCTAAGGGGGGAGTCTCACCCTGCCGCAGATCCTTCACACCTCCCAAGCCTAGAGATCCTTCCGGTAAACCTGGAGATGAAACTCGCCCGCAGCATCGGAACTGAAGGACATCACCCGAATGGTGTATATGCCAGGCTCGTTGAGATCATGCACAATCATGGAATCAGTACCGCTCCCGCCATCATCATCCTCGGCCATAATAATCCCCCGGGGATCCAAAAGACTCAACCTCGTATCAAAATCCTGACTTTGAAGGTTAATCCGGACAGTTCCGGGTTGGGATACGGTCAGGACATATTCCTGCTCCACCTGGGCCGCGCCGATAGCACCCCGCTGATCCAGCACTAATTCACCAAGTTCAAACTCCTCAACCTTCAAGGTGTATATTCCCTGGGCATCACCGGAATAGCTGGAGGCAGTAAGCCGGTACTGCCCGGAGGCGGGCGCCGTAAGCACTAATAATGAGTTGGTATCCTCGGGACCGTCATCGTTCTCCCAAGCCTCCCCTTGCGGACCGTCTATCTGAAGGAAGGTATCGAAGCTATCAGACTCCAGGGTGATCTGATAGGCCCTGCCTTCTGTCAAGCCGATGGTATACACCTGGCCGACCCGGGATTCCCCGTACCAATCATCCGAGGAAGCCTCAATACCCATGGCGGATAAAAAGGACGTGACCGGTTCTCCTAATTCGAGGCGTGCACCCTCCCGGTAGGGGACAATTGAATCGGAATCCAGCTCTGTAACCAGGAGTTCGTAGGCTCCTGAATCCTCCTGGGAGTATCCCCGTACCTCAATGAACAGGGGAGCATCACCGGTGAATTGGTACTCCACCCTCGAAACATAATCCCAGGCAGACGAGCCGCCCCGGGGCTGGGAGGCATCATCGTTCTCAATTGATGTTCCCTCGGGGGTGGTGACGAACAGCAGGGTATCAAAATCCTGGCTCACCAGCTGAACGGAAACGAGTTGACCCGCCCTCCCCCGGAAAGAGTAGCGGTTTATCCCCCCCGGAGAAAGTTCGCCGGAAACTGCAGTACCGAGTTCCAAGGCCGGGGGATCGGGAATAAGAGCGGTAACCAGCTCAAAGGACCCCGAACCGGAGTAGGATTTTACGATGATTTCTGCGTTTTCTCCCTCATCCAGGGGTACGGTTAGCATTGAGTTACTGCCCTCTCCTCCATCATCATCGGATAACCGGGTACCGCCGGCTAATGAAGCCTCGAGGAGGGTATCAAAATCCGAGCTGGATAGGCTAAACCGGTAATACCCGCTTTTCGGCGCGGTGAATTCATAGCGCAGCTCATCGCCGCTGCCCGAGGAAAAGACCTGTCCACGAAGAAGCTCTCCAAGCCGGAGAGCCGGGGGCGGCTCGGGTATCCGAGCATCTAGGCTATAGGCTCCCTCCTCCCCGAAGAGAGCGCTTGCCCCCAGGAGCACCGACACCCCCGGCTCACCCCTCAGGGTAATTCGGGAATCCGTGCCTGAACCGTAGTCATCGTTGCTGTCTATCCTTCCATCGGGATAGTAGACGGTCAGCAGGGTATCCACATCGGAGCTATGCATACTAATGACAGCGGTGCCGGTTTCAGGGATCTCAACCAGGTACCATTCAGATCGGTTTGATCCCGGAAGCATAAATGAATCCGGCGTAAGCCGGCCCTCTACCCCCTCGCCCATTCCCAGGCGGTTTTCGGGTTGCAGAAGGGTCACCCGGACTTGTACCTCCCGGGGCGGCGAGCCCTGTCTGTCAGCGGACTCGATTAGCAGCCGGTAATCCCCCTGGGGGGCATATACCAATCCCTGACTCCTCCCTTGACTCTCTTCCGCTTGGGCAGAAAATCCCCCTGGGCCTTCTAGGCTGAGTATGGGCTGTAGATCAATGCTCCCGGCATCGAATAGAAGCAGCCCTGGAGATTCAACCTGGAACTGAACCCGGGTTGGGGTCCTTAATCCCGCCTCAAGAACCACGTTTTCTCTCACCAACTCTTGAGCTTGTGCACCGACCAGGGCCGGCCACATGACCAGCAGGCCGGCTATGATCCCAAGCCCGGTATTTCGTTGAAAAATCTTCATCTAGTCCCTCCGAACCGGCCCGGTTAGCGGTCCGTTTCTGTTTTAAAGGTATGAACAAGCTGTCCCAGGGTGTCAATGACCCCGCTGAGATTAGTGTTCAGGGTTTGAATATGATTCATCGCCTCATTGATCTCCTGTACTCCAATGGTTATTTCGCTCATACCATTGGATGATTCACTGGAGGAATGGGTGATCTGCTCCTGATTTCTGGTTATTTCCTGGATACTCCCGGTCATTCCCTGGGCACCCTGTTTTATTTTGAGAGAGGCCTCCTGCAGAGCCGTCATTGCCTGGAGAATCTGCCGTCCCCCCTCGGTAAGCTCCATGGTAGAAGACTCAATCTCAGAGAAGGCATTCACCGTCTCGTTGACCTCCCGGATTACCGTAGAAAAATACTCCGAAACCTGATTTACCATCTGCCCGGTCTTTTCGATATTCTCGATAATCAGACCGATGGTGGTCGAAATGGTATTTGAACTCTCGGCGGAATTCTCGGCCAATTTCCGAATTTCGTCGGATACCACGGCGAATCCCTTACCAGCCTCACCGGCATGGGCTGCTTCAATGGCAGCATTCATGGCCAGAAGATTCGTTTGGCTGGCAATTCCCTGAATAGTTTCTACCATCTCCTTTATTTGATCAATATTAGCGGCCACCCCGGTTTTGAAAATGTCGTTGGTCATGTCCAACTGCTCGTTGGCTGCCTGGGAATTCTCCGCCAGTTGGGTGGTTATTTCCCGGCGCTGCCGGGTTATGGACGCCACGGATTCCAGGCTGGATAGCATCTGGTTCACCGATGCGGTGGACTCTTCCACCATGGAACCCTGTTCATCCAGTTGTTCCGTGACGAGCCTTGCCTCTTCGCTCATGGAATGTACCGCCCCGGTGTTTATCTCAATCGCCCGGTCCAGGCTCCGGATCTGCTCTTTTATGGATGCCACATTGGCTGCAATCTGGTTCATCGCTGAGGTGGTTTCCTCGGTAGATGCGGTCAGTTCTTGGCGTACCCGGGTACCTTCCTGGAGATTCTCCTTAATCTGGGTGATGATTCCGCCCAGGGTATCTACGAATTTATTGAAGTTGCTAGCCAGAACTCCGATCTCGTCCTTCCGGGAAATCATAATCCGCTGGGTCAGGTCGCCGTCTCCGGATGCTATCTCATTGAGCCGCCCCGAGGCCCTGAGAATGTTTGCTACCACAGTGCGCTGGAGGGTAATGAGTACAATAACAAGCACGCCGAGAAGGACCAGGGCAGTGAGACTGTTGAGACCCAGGATTTGCGCCGTGAGGGGACCGAAAACATCCGCTTCCCGCAGACTTGCGGCAATCCGCCAATTGGTTCCGGGCACCTGGCCGGTAACATAGAGATATGCTTCTCCCCCAGCCTGAATGGTGAAGGCGTGCTCCCCGGGTTCAATGAGTTGCGCAAAGGCCGCCTGGGGATCTTGTATCTCCTCCCGCTCAAGCTGTTGCAAAACGGATTGCAACTCCGTCGTGGTATCCAGGGTTGGATGGCTGATATACAGGCCCGAGCTGGTGTACAGGCTGATATTCGCTTGGTTTTCCTGGGCGATTTGGCTGATGATTTGAACCACCGGGTTGAGTCCGATATCGAAGGCTGCCACCCCCAAAAGTTCTCCGGACGCGGACCGGACGGGTCTAGAAATGGTAACCGCTGTGGGGTCGGTATTCTCTACCCCTTCGGGATTCAGGTAGGGATCGGTGAGATAAACCCGATTCAGGGCAACCGGCTGGGTATAATAATCATTCTGTCTGCCGTCATAATCCTCGGGGAGCTGGATCCATGAATTGAGCCCCAGGGTGCCGTTGACGGCAGACACGGTGTAGGCCAGACTCACTCCATCATCAACGAAGGCCTGAAGGGTTTCTCGGTAGTCAAGGTATCCGGGTACCGCCTCAAAGAGTTCCTGGTCGTATACCCCCGGAAAGGATCCGATCACCCGCCGAACCTGGGGCAGACGGGCCATGGCGAACAGCCTCCCTTCTAAGCGGCTGATTTCAGCAGCAACAGCATTCCCTGCCTCTGCAACCGTTCGTTGTTGAATATCCTCAATGAGACTGGAGATGATACCCTGCTGCTGTCGGACACTGATCACCGTGCTCACCAAGAGAATTACCATGGGTAGTACCAGAACAATTAAAAAAAACCGTGTTGTTAATTTCATACCGTACCTCGTTGGCTAGTATAGTACATTGCATTTACTCCATGGGTAATCTTTGACACACCTGAAGCCCGCCCTTTGACCACAGAGCCGGTTATAGTTTATTGTTACAACTAACCGAGGTTCATGCAAACCCAGTGTTCAAGAGCCTGTGAAGAAACTCATTTCCAATTACCTGGCATGTCAATTGCGAATGACTAATACAGTTGGCACAACCAGTTTACCGTCAGGAGCCGCCATGCCTCCCACAGCCGCTACCAGTAACATTACCATCAACCGGGTTCTCCGGGTCCTTTGGGAACAGGCGCCTATCAGCCGAATAGAAATTGCCCGTATACTTGATCTGGATAAATCCACTGTTACCAAAATTGTCAGCAACCTCATGGAGCAGGGTATCATTGTAGAAACCAGCCTCCGGGATTCCGGGCCGGCCGGGGGACGTAAGGCGGTGAATTTGAGTATGAATCCGGACTACGGGTTTATTCTCGGTATGGAGATCCAAACGGAGGGCATCCGAAGCACCCTGGTGGACCTCACCGGCGCCATTCGGGAACAGGATACCGAGGCCTTGGAGCTGGACGGCCTGGGGATTTTTCCCGCACTTTCCCAGTGTATCCGGCGAAGAAAAATCTTATTGGAGAATCGAGGAATTCCCCTGATAGCCCTGGGTATAGGCATTTCGGGACTGATAGATCCAGGTAACGGAACCGTATTGCGTTCGAATCCCCTGGGAATAAAACATCCGATGAATCTTAAACAGGAACTCGAGGATAGCTTCGGATTACCGGTATTTATAGAAAACGATACGAAATGCTGTTGCTGGGCCGAAATGGTAAAAACGAGACGGGATCCGCCCCGAAGTTTCATGTACATTCTCGGGGAGTTCCGTCGCATCAGCGAGTCCTTGCCGATCCGCACCCTGAGTGTAGGATTCAGTTTTGTGATCAACGGAAGCATTCTCTACGGAGAAAACTTCACCACCGGTGAGTTTAGAAGCATTCTGAAGCGGGACCGCCACCATACCCAGTTTTCCGCTTCCACCATCGATGAAGGTGAACGATTTGAGGCCGACCCGGCAGTCCATGAACATGTATTAGATGAGCTGGCCCGCAACGGGGCGTTTTTGTTCAATATGCTGAATCTGGGGTGGATCGGTCTGGCCGGGGACCTGGAGGAGTACCGGGATGAGCTAATCAGGGCCTTCCACCGAGAGATTCAAGAGAACTGGGTCTACCCGAATCAGTCGAAGATTGAGGTCGGGGTAACCAGTTTCGGAAAATGGGCGGTGGCCTACGGTGCAGGGGCGGTGGTATTAGAGAATCTCTTTGCAGTTCCCCAGATCGGCACGGACTGTAGTGCCCCGTGCCGATCCGGAATCGAACTGTTTCAATACATAGGAGAGGTCTGTAAGACCGGAGCGGCTGATTGAACAATCATTGTCCGCTAAACTTCCACCTCTACCGTGATGGCGCCCGAACCTGCTGCCAGAGCGAGGGGTACCCGCGGTGAGGTGAGCTCTCTACCCCCGGCACGAAGCCTCCTGGTTCCGGTTCGAGTTACACGGATGGAATACTCCACAGATTGGAATACCCGCCGGGCTGTAAAGCCCTGCCAGTGACTCGGAATAGCAGGATCAATAACCAGGGCATCTCCGTCTGCCCGGATTCCCAGAATGTACTCCGTGGCCGCCTGGTACATCCAGGAAGAGGTACCGGTAAGCCAGCTGTTCCGTCCTAGGCCGAACTGGGGATGCTCGGGACCGAGAATGTTTTGCGCGAATACGTAGGGCTCACATTCGTAGACCTCAATGCTGTCATTCTTTGCAGCCGGGTTGATCCGGCTGTAATAATCGAAGGCCCGGTCCGGGTTTCCGGCTATTACCTCGGCGATAATGACCCAGGGATTTGCATGGAGAAATATTCCCCCGTTCTCTTTTGCCCCCGGGGGATAGGTGGTAACACCTCCGATAACCGGGTCGTAACCATTGTATCCGGGAGCGCTCAGGACGATTCCGTGCTCCGAGGCCAGTTTGCCGTTTACTGCATTCAGGGCGCTGCGCTGCCGCTCAGGGTCTACAAATCCGGCCATGATGGGCCAAGATTGAGCATTGGCATACAATGCTCCGGCGGGGTTCTTCGAGCTGCCCATAGGCTTGCCTTGATGGTCCCGGTATCTGATGTACCACTCGCCGTCCCATGCCTGGGTGTTCACTACCTTTGCCATTTCGGCGTGCTGGGAGGCGAAGGTTTTTGCATCATCGGCCTTCCCAATATAGGAAGCAAGCCATTCCATAGCCTTGAGGGCCTTACCCAAAAGTGCGGCGATGAACACGCTCTCCGCACCTGTCGGTAGATTCACGGTATCGTTCCAGTCTGCAAATCCCAGAAGCGGCAGGCCGGATTCACCGCAGTGAGTCAGGGTAAACTGGACAGCCCGGGTCAGATGCTCATAAACCGAAGCCTCTTCCTGGGGAACGCCGCCCTTCTGTTTTTCGTAGAAGGGAATCGTATCCTGGAGGAATCCGGTGTCTCCGGTCTCTTTTATATACTTCTCGGCGGCCAGCACCAGCCATAGGTGGTCATCGCCGTAGTAGTCAGGCCTATCCTCCATCTCAGCGGCATCCCCGATGGATGCCTGAAGGGAAAGGGGATTCACCTGATGCATGGCCGATCCATCCCTGCGCTGGATAGAGAGCAGTAGACTCAGCAGTCTTCTGTTCTCCATGGGATCAAAGGGGGTGATCGCAAGAATGTCCTGGGCGGTATCCCGGCATCCGATGCCCCGGCTTCCGAACCCTAACTGGTAGAGGGATAGGTAGCGGCTCCAGTCCTTGGTAACCCGGCACTGTCGGGGGTTATGAATATTGACCATGGAGTTGAAGGCGGGATCCGGGGTTTCTACCTGGAAAGTCCCCAGGTACCGGTTCCAGGACTGCTTCAAATCCTCAAAGGCCTCCTCGGCTTTTTGGGGATCGGCCCAGGTCTCAATCGCGGCGAGCCCTTCCTGCCAGGAGGCTGCCTGACTCAGCACCGTTACAAATTCCCGGGTTTCGCCGGGCTGCAAGGTGCCGAGGGCAACCTGCAGAGCTGCGATGGTATCCCCCCGGAGAGCCTGGGTATCGGCTAATGTGGCCGAGGTAACCCCTTCAGGGTGCTGCCAGGTGCCCCATCCGGCACCTCCTAAAAACTTGGCACGGTCGGTCTCAAAACTCGAGGGAGCAATTGAGGAGCCAAATACGTTCATGGCCCGTTCTTTATTCATGAAGGCGTACTGGAAGACGGCCTTTCGGCGTTTACTATCCTGGCGGACCTGGGCCTGCATCGTCTGGGGCACCCAATCAGCGTTGGTAAACTGCTTTAAGGCATCAAAATGGCTGAACTCCACCACAGGATATACCTGGATCTGCACCGGTTGGGTACCCTGGTTTGTGATCCGGTAGTGCCGTAGCATGACCTTGCCATCTTGTGGTACAAACGCTCGTACCCGGGTTAATACCGTGTGAGCCCTGTGGGTCCATTGGGTGTATCCCAGTCCGACCCTACACTCGTAGGAAACCATATCTTCCAGGGGCTCAAGGGTAGGTACCCAAAAGGGACTGGTAATCCGTACCGATCCATCCCCCTGCATCACCTTCACATAAGCGGTCTCTCCGTTAAATGATGACGGGGGCAGCTGGGCGATGTACCGCGTGATCCTATTGAGGGCAGGATCCTGTTTGCACAGGACACTGCCCCCGGTGTGGTCCACAAAACCGCCGAATTCAAGGTCACCCAGGTAATTGATCCACCGCACCGGGGTGCGGGGATCGGTAATCACATATTCCCGGGCTTCATCATCAAAATGACCTAACTTCATTATCGGACCTCCGCAACCACTTCCACGGTCTGCCCTTCCTTGCCCAGGGGCAGCAGTGCCCAGGGCAGGGGATACTGTTCACCCGAATCGTCAACGGCTAGGGACTTACCATCCACCGTAAGACTGCAGAGGGTACCAGTAGGTGTCTTCCCCGATTCCCAAGACGTCTTCGCCTTGGTGACGGAAATATTGTACCGTACTCCCCGGAAAACCCGGCTGATGCTGGTGGAATTCCAATGGCTGGGCAGAATGGGTGCAAAGCGCAGGCCGTCGAAATGGGGCTGCACACCCAGAATATGCTGGCTAACCACCACAAAGTTCCACGCTGCCGTACCGGTAAGCCAGGAGTTTTTTGCCTCACCATGGCTCGGAGCGTCTTTTCCCGCCACCATTTGGGCGTATACATAGGGCTCCAGCTTTCGGATTTCACTCTGATCCTCCAGGTAGGCAGGACAAATCGCCTTATAATACTCGAATACCCGGTCACCTCGGCCCTCCAGGGCCTCTGCAATCATGATCCATGGATTGTTATGACAGAATATTCCGGCGTTCTCCTTGTAACCCGGGGGATAGGTAGAGATTTCACCGAGTTCCAGGTAGTACTGGGAATAGGCAGGCTGTTGCAGCACGATTCCATAGGGGGTATTGAGCCAAGCCCGGACACTGTCCAAGGCCTGACGGGGGTATTTGGATTCCGCACCGACCCTGGCCATTCCGCAGATTCCCTGGGACTCGATGAAAATTTTTCCTTCTTTATTTTGACGGCTTCCAACCGGATTCCCCTGGGCGTCGTAGGCCCGGAGAAACCACTGACCGTCCCAACCGCTGGCTTCGATAGCCTTTTCCATAGCCGTTCGACTCTCGGCAACCTGATCCGCCAGGGTTGTGTCTCCCCGGCGTTTGGCAAGTTCTTCCAACTCCGGAGCCGCGTAGCAGAAGAGTCCTGCAATAAAGAGACTCTCTGCAACCTTTCCGGTGCCGTCTCCGGTGGTCTGGAAGCTCTCGTTAGGCTCCTTGGAGAAACAGTTCAGATTCAGACAATCGTTCCAATCCGCTCGGCCAATGAGGGGAAGGTCATGGGGACCGCGGTTGTTGATAACGTGCTCCCAGCTCCGTACCAGGTGGTCGAAGAGGGGTGCCGCCGTCTCAGGCTTATGATCGAAGGGTACGGACTCGTCCAAAATAGACCAGTCTCCCGTTTCTTTTACGTAGGCGCTGACAGAAAGAATGAGCCACAGCGGATCATCGTGGAAATTGCCGCCGATGGCATTATTACCCTTCTTGGTAAGGGGCTGGAACTGGTGGTAACAGCCCCCATCCTCAAACTGGGTCGCGGCCACATCGAGAATACGCTCCCGGGCACGCTGGGGAATCTGGTGGACGAATCCCAAAAGGTCCTGATTGGTGTCCCGGAATCCGAGTCCACGGCCGATACCCGACTCAAAATAGCTAGCGCTCCGGGCCAGGTTGTAGGTGACCATACACTGGTATTGATTCCAGATATTCACCATCCGGTTTGTCTGTTCTTCCGGGGTGGTGGCCTGATAGGTCTCTAGCAGACCCTTCCAGAATGCAGCAAGCTCGTCAAAGGCCTTCTGCACGGAACCGTCCTGGGAAAACCGGTTCTGAACCTCTCGGGCAGGCGCCTTATTCACCAAATGCCGGTCTGTAGTTCCCAACCCGGACATCCAAAAACCCTCGGGCAGGGTCTGCCCCGCGGGAATGGTCGATTCGAATTTTTCGGCTTCGGGAACCTCCACGTATCCAAGGACAAATACAAAATCTCGGCTCTCCCCGGGTTTGAGGGTAAGCTCTTTCTGTAAACTTGCTATGGGAGACCAGCCGTTGGCCACCGAGGACTTCTTTTCACCGAATCCCTGGCCTGCTAATGCTTGAGGATCTCCTAGGTGATTGTACTGCCCGACAAAACTGGCACGGTCTGTATCAAAGCTGTCCGCCTGGAAATTCGCCCAGAGGTAGGAGTAGTGATTTCGCCGTTCTCGGTACTCCGTGCGATGGTACACCGCACTACCCTGACCATTTACCTCCACCTCAACCTCTCCGGTAGATAAATTCCGCTGGAAATTGGTGGTATCGTCCTGAGCGTTCCAGAGGGCGAACTCGGCAAAACTGGCCAGCCCCAGGGTGCGGGGAGTATTAGTGGTATTGGTAAGCCGCAGGGCATGAACCTCCGCCTTGGTTTCCAGGGGAACCAGGAGGGTTAATTGGGCCTCAATGCCGTTTTTGGCAGAGGAGATCCGGGTGTATCCTAAACCATGACGGCACTCGTAGGAATCAAGTTCGGTTCGGCTGGGTGCCCAGCCGGGATTCCACACCGTATCGCCGTCTTTAATAAAGTAGTACCGTCCCCCCTCATCGGTGGGGATATTATTATACCGGTACCGAGTGATCCGCCGATAGGTCGCATCCCGGTAAAAACTGTAGCCGCCAGCGGTGTTGCTCACCAATCCAAAAAAACCATCATTTCCGAGGTAATTTATCCACGGAAAGGGTGTCCGGGGGGTGGTAATCACATACTCCCGCGCTGAATCATCAAAAAAACCGTACTTCATTGGTCCTCCATCTAAGGGGGTTATTCTATAGTCGCAGGCTCTCCGACCGGAACACCGGCCGCCTGCAGGGTTGCACGTCCCTTCTTGGTTGTACTAAACAACCAACATAGTTTCACACTACGACCGGTTTTCTGAATTGTCAAGGAGTTTATTGGAAAGTCGAATTAATTTAATCCACAGAGGGAGGATAAACCGGTTCACCCGGGAACCGGAATAAACCGGATAAACAGCGGCCTCCAGCCGGACCTTCACGGAGCGCAGGATACGGGTGAGACCAAGGGAAAATACGGAAGGAAACCAATCCGCGGAATACCAAGGAAAGAAAGCAAAGAATAGTGCGCAAAAGGTTGTAACATTGCACCCCGGCGACACCACCCATGTGTGGCCTTATAGATTGCACCGCTATATCCGGTGTCGTTTACAACCTTTTGCACACTACAAAAACAAAGCCCCGGGGATTACGGCCCGGGGCTTCGTACATGCCTGGAGAAATCAGCTCGGAGGATCAGGTTTTAGTGATTCGAAGGCTGGATACATCCTTGGTGGTGAGCCGGACCCCTTGGGCATTGACCCCCTTTACGAGAAAATCCCCGATCTGGAATTCTTCTTCCAATACCCTGAGATTCGGTTTTTTCTTATACTTGAGGATTATTCTGCCCTTCTCCTGGGTGGTAAAGGCTATCAATTTTGCCGCATCGGGCAGCAGGGTGTAGGTTTTTTCAATTATAAACTGCGTGATGGTGGTACGCTTAACGTAGAAGTGTCCGGTTTCCGTATTCTTGTAGACGACGGTATAGATGAACGTACCCAGCTCGTCCTTGTCGGCAATACAGCAATGCCGCATGTCTGCTCCCACATGGGTTTTATGCGGAACCGGAATCACGGAGTAATCACCCTGACTGCGAATTACTAACAGCCGGTCAAACTCATTCACTGCGAATAACTCATCACCGCCCGGCACCTCGGTTCCCAGGTATCCGGATGACCCGTCGTACCGCAGTTTCAGGGTTCGGGCAGCTGCCTCGCGGACATCCACCTTGTCAAACCGCTGTATCTTGGTTAGTCGGGGAAACCGCTTTTCTTCACTCTGGATCAGTCCGTCCAGATACCCCAGGGCATACTCTCGGAGATGTTTAAGGTGATGACGGATTTCCTTGAGCCGGCCTTCCATCTCCTCCATCTCCTTCCGTGCCTTGTTGATATCGTAGAGAGAAATCCGCCTAATGGGGATTTTCAAGAGCCGCTCAATATCTTCATCGGTAATGGGCCGCCGAATTTCCGCCATAAAAGGCTCAAATCCGGTACGAACCGCCTGGCTGACCTTGGCGGCGGTTTCCATTTCCTCAATCCGTTTGTAGATCCGCTCCTCAATGAAGATACGTTCCAGGGTCCTGGCGTGAAGTTTATCCTCCAGATGCCCCGCTTCAAGCTCCAACTCCCTCTTCAGGATTACCATGAGCTTTTCAGCATGGTAGGCAATTACATCCTCCACCCTCATGCTCACCGGCATGTTATCCCGGATCACCAGGAGGTTCACCGAGATGCTCACCTCACAGTCGGTAAAGGCGTAAAGCGCATCCACGGTTTCCTGGGTGTAAACACCCCGGGCGAGGGAGACCTCAATCTCTACCTGGTCGGTGGTAAAGTCGTTAATGCCGGCAATCTTCAGCTTTCCCTTCCGGGCAGCGTTTTCGATGCTCGCGATGAGACTCTCGGTGGTGGTGCCGAAGGGCAGTTCCCGGATGATGATGCGTTTGGGATCCGAGGTATCCAGGGTGGCCCGCACCAGCACCTTTCCCATACCTCCGTCATAGCCCGAAGCATCCAGAACTCCGCCGGTAGGAAAGTCCGGAAGCAGGGTGAACGCCTGGCCCTGAAGCTGAGCCTTCACAGCCTTTAACACCTCAATGAGATTATGGGGAAGGATCTTGGTAGACATCCCGACCGCGATGCCCTCAGCACCCATAACCAGAATGAGGGGAATCTTCGCCGGGAATACCACCGGTTCCTTATTTCTACCGTCGTAGCTGTCCTCATACTGGGTTAGCTCCGGGTTGTGCAGCACCTTTTTTGCGAAGGGCAGAATCCGGCACTCGATGTACCGCGCCGCGCTGGCCTCATCCCCCGTCAGGATATTCCCGAAGTTTCCCTGCTTATCGATGAAAATTTCTTTGTTTGCCAGAACAACCAAGGCGCTGTTTATGGATTGATCACCATGGGGATGGTACTTCATACAGTGGCCGACAACATTCGCCACCTTATGAAACTTGCCGTCATCCATCTCTATGAGACTATGCAAGATCCGGCGCTGTACGGGTTTAAGACCGTCATCGATGTGGGGAATCGCCCGGTCCTTAATAACATAGCTTGCGTATTCCAGAAAATTCGTATTGAAAAGGTTATTTACGTAGGCCATTAAATCAAATTCTCCATAATAAAGCTGCGCCGGGTTGGGGTGTTCTTCCCCATAAAGAACTCCAGGGTCTCATGGATCGCCTTGAGGCTCTTGATATCCACCTTAATCAACCGGATGTCCGGACCGATAAACTGTCCGAACTCCTTGGGGCTGATCTCACCCAGGCCCTTGAACCGGGTTACCTCCGGGCTGGTTAATTCACCGATGGCCTGGTCCCGCTCCTTGGGGTTATAGCAGTACCGGGTTTCCTTCTTATTGCGGACCCGGAACAACGGGGTCTCCAGCAAATAGACGTGCCCCTGCACTACCAGTTCCTCGAAGTAACTCAGAAAGAAGGTCAGCATAAGATTCCGGATATGAAACCCGTCGTGGTCGGCATCGGTGGCAATAACAATCCGGTTGTACCGCAGGCCCTCAATATCGTTCTCAATCCCGAGGGCCATCATCATGTTGTATAATTCTTCGTTTTTGTAGATCTCCGCCCGTTTACGACCAAACATATTCTGGGGTTTACCCCTGAGGCTGAAAACCGCCTGGGTGTAGACATCCCGGCTTGAAACCATGGAGCCCGAGGCAGACTGTCCCTCGGTAATAAAGATGGTACTCTCGTCGCTGCCCTTCTTATCCCCGAAGTGGAATTTACAGTCTCTGAGATTTGGAATCTTCAGGGCGATTTTTTTTGCAGCCTCTTTGGCCTCTTTTTTAACCACCGCCAGCTCTTTCCTGAGCTTTTCGTTTTGTACAATCTTATCCAGGAGTTTTTTGCTGGCAGTAGTGTTCTTGTGGAGAAAATCGTCCACAGCCTGGCGGGTTTCGGCTACGATCCAGCTACGCACCTCGGTATTGCCCAGTTTATTCTTGGTCTGACTTTCGAAGATGGGATTCTCGAGTTTCACACTAACCGCTCCGGCGATACCCTCCCGGACATCCTGCCCGGTAAAGTTTTTCTTATAGAATTCGTTAATTCCCTTAAGAATCCCCTCCCGGAAGGCGGATAAATGGGTCCCCCCGTCGCTGGTATACTGACCGTTCACGAAACTCCAGTAGTTCTCGCCGTAATTACCCGCCGTATGAGTAAAGGCAAACTCCAAACGCTGGTCCTTATGGTGAACCGTCTCATACAACCCGTCTTCCCCTACCTCGCCGTCGAGTAGATCTCTCAGGCCGTTCTCACTTTTAAAGGCCTCCTTCCCCAGGTAGAGGGTAAGGCCGGTATTCAAATAGGCATAGTTCCACAGGCGTTCTTCTATAAATTCGCGATTGTAGGTGTAGTCGCCGAAAATCTCCGGGTCCGGCTCAAACTCCACATAGGTGCCGTCCGCTTCCTTGGGCGCCTTTCCCTTTTTTTCGCTTTGAAGCACCCCCTTGGCAAAGACGGCCTCGGCGTAACGACCCTCCCGGAAGGCAACCACCCGGAAAAAGCACGACAGGGCGTTAACGGCCTTGGTACCCACCCCGTTGAGCCCCACACTGAATTGGAATACCTCGGTATTATACTTCGCGCCGGTATTGATAATGGAAACACACTCTACCAGCTTCCCCAGGGGAATCCCGCGGCCGTAGTCCCGGACACGGATCCGCTTGTCTTCAAGACTAATCTTTATCTTGTTTCCGTGTCCCATGATGAACTCATCGATGCTATTATCAATCACCTCTTTCAACAGGATGTAAATCCCGTCGTCAGGATTCGTCCCATCGCCCAACCGGCCGATGTACATCCCGCTGCGTAACCGTATATGCTCCAGGGAACTAAGGGTCTTTATTTTACTTTCGTCGTAAACCGTTTTCGATGTCGCCATGGCCGACATACTACCATACTTCTGTGTAGTCATCATATAGTTTTTTACCCCCCCGGCCGATGTATAGGCTATGAAACGCTTTCCAATTCTGGCTTTTGTTATGGTGATTGTAACGGGCTGCGCCACTACCCAATCCGATGCTCCTCCCCCTGGGGAGCCCGGCCCCGACCATGAAACCATGTTGGCCCAGGCCGAAGAAACCCGCCAGCTCCTGGAGTCCAGAATCGAATCATTACAACAAGATATCCAAGAAAAAACGGAGACCATAACCGACCTGGAAGCCCAACTCGCCGAGGGCTCCAGGGCCAACCGCCTGTTGGAGGAAGAATTAACCCGGGCCCGCCAGGAAGGGGACACCTGGCGTACCAGGGCGTCAAAACTGGAGGAGCTGCTTCAACGCCTGAGTTTTGCCCTTAGTCTCGGCTCGATCTCCCCGGAAGATCCTCTCATTGACCAGGTTTCAAGCCTTTCCCCGGACACCCCCCTGCCCGAAACCGGACTCACCTCACCGCCAGCCGCGAATTCCACCGAGGGTCAGCAGGTTTCCGAGCTCTTTCCCTCCCGGCTTCCGGACCGCCGAAACCGCCGCGCCACGCCCTCAGACTCGGTTTTCCAGGAAGAGCAGGGTTCCCTCTCCTTCCTCTACCACCAGAGCGCATACTACGGCACCCGAGAGACGGTCTACCCTGAAATTCGATTCGACCGCGCCGCCCCGGGCCCCGGAACCCTCTACCTGGTACTCCAGGTTTCAAGCCCCCGTTCGGGAAGCCCGCTGAACATAGCTGAGCTCCGACCCCGGGATGTATGGGATGAAAGCCTTCCGGTAGAGGATAGCCGGGTGTACCATGACGACACCACCCGGCTTGAGCGCTTGTATGTTCCGATCTCCGGGACCGGGGGAGAAACCCTTCTTGAGCAGATCATCTCCGGGGCACCCCGGATAGGGGGAGGCACCGCCTCGGGAGGCCTGGTGTACCTGGATATATCCGAGAATGCCCGGAGAGCCATCCTCCAGTTTGTGCGTATATACAAAGAACGGGGCGGCCAATTCTGACCCGCCCCGTTTCTCAACCTTCCTGAGCTCCTCGGAGCTCCCTTCCTATGCCATCCCGTCTCCGGCTCTGCGTTCCGGGTCTAGCTATCCGAGGAGGTGCTGGAGGATACAACCTCCGGATCTGATGAAGAACCCGAAGCGCCGCCCTCATCCTCCCGGCCGGAGGGATGACTGGAATTCTTAGCCGTCTTCTTGGCCGTCTGTTTACTCGAACCCGAGGCAGAACCCGATTCATCCTTGGCTTCGGCGTTACGCTGCTTATTCCGCTCCTGGAAGAGAATACTCCCCTGACGGAGGGTTACGAAAATATGGCTGTCCGGTCCGAACCTGCCCTTGAGGATTTCCGTGGCCAAGGGATCTTCAATCTGACGCTGGATTGTCCGCCGGAGGGGCCGGGCTCCGTACTTCACGTCGTAGCCCTCTTCCACCAGGAAGGCCTTAGCCTTTTTACTCACCTCCAGAATCATCTCCCGTTCAGCCATCCGTTTTTGCACCTCTGCTAAATGGATTTCCAGGATACTTGTGAGATGTTCCCTCGTAAGGCTTTGGAAGACCACCACCTCATCTACCCGGTTGATGAACTCGGGTCTAAATTGACGTCGGAGCTCGTTCAAGGCGCTGTTTTTTATCTCCGTGTAGGAAAGCACATTCCCCATGGGCTGAAATCCCAGAGAAGTCTCCCGGGTAATCTCCCGGGCTCCGGCATTGCTGGTCATGATAAGAATGGTGTTTCGAAAACTGACCTTGTGTCCCAGATTGTCCTGGAGCTCACCCTCCTCCAGAACCTGGAGCAGGATATTAAAGACATCGGGATGGGCCTTCTCGATCTCGTCGAAGAGAACCACCGAATAGGGTTTTCTCCGGATTTTCTCTGTGAGAAGTCCCCCCTCCTCATAGCCGACATACCCCGGAGGGGCTCCTGTCAGCCGGCTGACGTTATGTTTTTCCATAAAATCGGACATATCGATCCGTATTAACGCATCGCTGTTCCCGAAGAGAAATTCTGCCAAGGTTTTCGCCAACAGGGTTTTCCCTACCCCGGTGGGTCCCATAAAAATGAAGGACCCCATGGGCCGGTTGGGACTGGATAGACCGGTCCGGCTCCGACGGATAGCGGAAGCGATGACCGAAATAGCCTCATCCTGGGCAATAATCTTCTTATCAAGCTCCTTGTTGATATGCAGAAGTTTTTCGCTCTCGGTCTGGGCAATCCGGGTCATGGGAATGCCGGTAATATCCGAGATCACCACCTGAATATCCTCAGCATCCACTATATTTTCTTCGGTCTTCAGGGTGGTTTTCCAAGCGGTTTTGATTTCATCCACCCGTTTTTTCAGCTTCTGCACCTCATCCCTCACCGCGGCAGCCCGCTCGTAGTTCTGGGAATTAACCAGGGTGACCTTCTCCTGCACCAGTGAGTCGATCTGTTTTTCCAGATCCTGAATCTCCGTGGGGCGTACGCTGTTTTTAATCCGCTTCCTGGCTCCAGCCTCATCGATGAGATCAATGGCTTTGTCGGGTAAAAACCGGTCGGCAATGTAGCGGTAGGAAAGCATGGCTGCTACCTCAATGCTGCCGGGGGTATAGCTTACATTATGGTGTTCCTCGTAGCGGTCCTTGATTCCCTGGAGAATCTGAATGGTCTGTTCCACCGTCGGCTCGTCCACAATAACGGTCTGAAACCGCCGCTCCAGGGCTGCATCCCGTTCTACGTACTTCTTATACTCGTTCAGGGTGGTAGCGCCGATACACTGGATTTCTCCCCGGCTCAGGGCCGGTTTGAGCATATTGGAGGCATCAATGGCACCCTCGGCTCCCCCTGCCCCGATGATGGTATGAAGTTCATCGATGAACAGGATGATGTTGCCCGCTGCCTGAATTTCCTTCATTACACGCTTAAGGCGCTCCTCAAACTCACCCCGGTACTTGGTTCCGGCAATAACACTGGCCAGATCCAGGGTGAGCACCCGCTTATCCATGAGCACATCCGGGGCTTGGCCGTCAATAATTCGCTGGGCAAGCCCCTCTACAATAGCGGTTTTACCCACCCCGGGCTCGCCGATAAGAACCGGATTATTTTTGGTCCGCCGGGCAAGAATCTGCACTACCCGCTCAATCTCCCGTTCCCGGCCCACCACGGGATCAAGGGTATTACTCTTGGCCATCATGGTTAGATCCCGGCTAAATTCATCCAGGGTCGGCGTGGTTCGTTTGCCTACCGTGGCAGTTCCACCGCTACGGCGGCGTCCCTGGGGAGAGGTTCCCGCAGACTCGGACGCAAAACCCGACCCGGAGAGTTCTAAGACGATCTGCCGCAGGTTTTCAACGCTTACATCGTACTCTTCGAGAAAACGGTTTGTTTCTCCCCCGGGTTCCTTGGCACAGGCCAACAGCAGATGTTCGGTTCCGATGAACTCATGGCCAAGGCTCTTGGCCTCCTCGGAGCTGTCTTCGAGGACCTTCTTACCCCGCGGGGAGGGTGGAACATCTCCAAAACTGAATCCCCCGCGTTTCCGCGGAATGGCCTTTTCAAGCTCTATCTGCATTCGGGAAGGGTCAATCATAGACTTCACCAAGGCTTTATACCCTATCCCGCCCCCTTCCTTGAGCAGGGCTAGCATAATGTGCTCGGGTAATAGTTGATCGCTATGAAAGCGTTTCGCCTCATCTTGGGCAAGTATGGTTAGTACCTTCTGGGCTCGTTGGGTGAGTCCCTTAAACATATTCAACCTCCAGAAAAAATCCGGCGCAACAGCCGGGACCGCTCTTCTTCCAGTATCGTCACCTTAGCCCGGCCTGTCGATGGTTTTTCTCCATCCGCACCGGAGACGCCCTCCGACACCGGCATCCCGGACATCCACGATAATACCGCATCCTGGGTTTGAAAAAACGCCGCGCCAATCCTTCCCAGGGGAACATCCAGAATACGCATTCCCGAGCCCATCCGCACCCAAGAAAGCAGGGATAAACTCTCGGCTAAGGTCATACAACGGCTTTGAGAAATTGTTCCCAGGGATCTCCAAACCTGGTCATCAAACTCCAGGGCTCCCTGATCATGCCACTCTTCCCGCATCCGTCTCTCATAATGTACCAATTCCAATGCTAGATCAGCAAGGATTTCCAGAAACTCCTCCTCCTTCTGACCATGGAGGGCCTGACCGGTGAGTCTATACACCCCGGAGGGCAAATCCTGGGAAAAAATCCGGAAGTCGAGAGTCCGGGAACGCAGCACCGGCAGGAGCTCTTCGAATCCCCTCATACGGCTCATTGCGGGTAAATGCAGCAGAAGGCTGCAGCGCATTCCCAACCCCGCCTCCCGCACCCGGGTTGTCAAAAAACCGAAGGGGGAGTTAGCGGCGAGGCGAAAGCGGCTATCCAGGGTCGATTCCAGGGCCTTAATCCGGGAAAACGCCCCCTGGATCTGCAGCCCCGGCTCAAGGGCGAAGGGCTCCAGATGGTCCACATGGTTCACCACCAGCCCGGCGTCTCCAGCCTCCTCCCGGAGGAGAAGCGATTCCGCTGCTCCAGTCTTCCTGGGAAGCCAACCCAGCATGGCAAGCCATTCCCGTTCCCGCCCTGGGGAACCCAGGGGCTGCCAGGTCATACCGGAAAACATACCCCGCAGTTCAATATCCATCTCAGACAGAAAGGTCCGCCGCTGTTCCGGATCCATGGAACCCGGAAAGGGATAGGCCTCCAGGTTTCGCGACAGCCGGAGACGGGTGGAAATAACGATATCTGACTCCGGTCCCGCCCCGGAAATCCACACCCCGGGTGCACCGGGCCGGCGCAATTGGTTCTCAAGGACTGTCATGGTCGTCTCCTGGCAGATCGTGGGCCCTAAAAATATCCAGAACCATCTGCAATCGGGCCGGATAGGCTCCCCGGTGCACTGAACCCCTGTCCACCCCGTGGATGAGTCGCTGAATAAGGGGGCCGAATTCATGGTAACAGCCCTGGCATCCTGCCAACCCCGTCGCCCGGAGATGCAGCAGGGTGGTTCCGCATCCCGGACATTGACGATCCAGATCCTGTTCCTCTTCGGGGTTGAGAAGATCACCGAAGAGATCGCCCACCCGGGGAATAACGGCGCTATCCTCAGGCACGGCACCTGCCCTGATGCTACAGGCCTCACAGAGATGAATCTCCCTGCGGGCTGTTCCCTCAACTATATGGATGATCCGCACCGCCGGAGCTGCTTGACAATGCTCGCAGACCCGGGACCGGTTCTCGTGTTCTTGGTTCATGGTTTTCTCCTAGGGTTTTTGAAAGACCTCGGCAGGGCGGAGCCGGGCAGCCCGCAGGGCAGGAAACAGCGAGGCCAGGACCGAAACTCCCAGGGCCGCAGCCAGCAGCAGAAGGGTATCCCCCACCAAGGGCGTTACCGGAATACGTTCGAGGTAGAACTCGGGGTTGATAATCTGAATGCTCTCCTGCCAGAACAGGGCGGTATTGATAACCCATTCAATTCCCCGGAGAATTTCGTTGATCCAGAGGGAGCACAACATTCCCGCCGTTCCGCCCAGAATGATGCCCAGACCACCCGAAACCCCGCCGCCGAGGAGCACCACCCCCATAACCCAGGCCGGGGAGGCTCCCAGGGATTTGAGGGTAATCAGCTCCTTCCTCCGTTCTTCCACCAGGTTGATCATGGTGGAACTGACATTAACTGCCGCAACCAGAAGAATGACCACCATGATCACCAGGAGCATGTTTTTGGTTGCGATGAAGTTCATAATCTGCGCCCTCTCGGCATCGTACCAGGTGACCATCCGCCATTGGGGGGACAGTACCCGGGCAATCTCCTCCAACACACTCTGCCCGGCCTGGCTATTCCGGCTCAACAGGGGATTAGGGAGGGTAAAGGGATCATCAATTTTCAGGGTGATTTGATCGCTGCTACTGCTCTCATGGAGGATTTCTAACCCCCGCTGGCGTTGGATGAATACCCAAAGTCTGTCCAGCTCCCGATATCCGCTGGAAACCAGCCCCCGGACCACGAACCGGCTGACCCGGGGCAACAACGCCCCCGTAGCTCCCCGCCGGACCGTCAGAAGCCGGACCTCGTCTCCAACCCCCACGCCGAGTTCCCGGGCCAGGGCGGTACCTATGAGCAGGTCATCCTCGCCGAGACGGAACTCCCCCTCTTCGAGACTCAAGTACTGGCGGACCCCGGGGTCATCCCGGTACCACTCGGGTTCAACTCCCCGGATCTGGACACCGCTATTGCCCAGATCCCCCCGGAGAAGACCAAGCCCCCTACGCTCGGGCTGGGCACGAACCACCCCCGGAATCCCGGCAAGAGAATCCAGGGTAGCGGAGAGTTCCTGGGGTTCCACGGCGAATCGCGACTGGAGCTGGATATGCCCGGATCCCACCTCAATGTACCGGGCGGTGATGCCCTGAATCATCCCATCTGAAACGTGCAGGACCACAATCAGGGGTACAATACTCAGCCCTACCCCGATAACCCCGCCCCGGAGCCGGGTGAGGCTGCCCTTCCTCCTGGCCCCGCTTCCCAGGGTGATTCGCAGGGCGGTAAACGAGAAGGCGAACAACCTGCCGAGCCGGGCCCTCATGGCACCTCCTGGCGGATGACACCCTTACTCAACTCCAGGTGCAGATCGCCGAATCCGGCGAGTTTTGGGTTGTGGGTTACCAACACCAGGGTCTTACCCAGATCCCTGGCAAGGGAAAACAGCAGTTCCTCAACCTCCCGGGAATGGTACTCATCGAGATTTCCCGTGGGCTCATCGGCGAGGACAACCTGGGGGTTGTTTACCAGCGCCCGGGCTACCGCGGTCCGTTGGCGTTCACCTCCGGACATTTGGCCGGGAAAGGCGTTCATCCGGTGGGCGACCCCGACCCGTTCAAGCAGCTCCCGGGCCCGGTCGAGGGCGCCCCGTTTATCACCCCTTGCCATGTAACAGGGCAGCATAACGTTTTCCAGGGCAGTAAAATCACGCAGTAAATGGTGAAACTGGAAGATGAATCCCACGGTGGAGGTTCGGAAGGGGCCCAGCTCGGTTTCAGACAACCGTGAAACCTCCACGCCGGCCACCATGACCCGTCCCCGGCTCGGGCGGTCCATGCCACCCAAGAGATTCAGCAGGGTACTTTTACCCGAGCCGCTCTCCCCGGTGATCACCACGATGCCCGGGCTAATACTCAGACTGACCTCCCGGATTACCTCCAGGGTCTCCGAGCCGTTGCGGTATTCCTTTTGAACCTGAATTAGGTCGATCGTACTGGACTCCATGGTTATTCCTTCATTCCTATTCCCGCTACTCCCGTTATTCCCGCCCCAGGGCTTCCAGGGGATTTATTTGCAGCACCGACCGGGAGGCTGCCAGACCTGCGAACACCGCCGACCATAGCCCGAAGAGGGCTACCCATACAACCTCCTGGGGGATGATGTGGACGGGAATCCGGGTGACAAAGAACATCTGGGGAGAAATTCCTCCGCCGAAGAGGGCGGAAATACCCGAGACGATGGTATTGATATGGTAGCCCAGGAGCAACCCCAATGCCGTCCCAGCGGAACTGCCCAGCACACCAATGGCCGCCCCCTCCAGAACAAAGATCCGTCGGATCTGCCTGGGCCGGGCTCCCATGGCCTTGAACATTCCGATATCCAGGCTGCGTTCATGGATGATACGTCGGAGGCCCTGGAATATATTGACCCCGACCACTAAAAATATCAGGCTGACCAACAGGAACATTATTCCCTTCTCCACCCGGAGGGCCCCGAAAATTGCCCTGTTCATCTGGCGCCAGCTGAGGATCTGGGTTTGTTCCGGGGTGCCCCCTGGTTTCGCGAGCAGGGAAACAAGCCCCTCAGACCGGTTTATAAAGACCCGGTCCTGATAACGGTCCCGCAGTTTTATGCCCACGGAAAGAGCACTGTCCCAGCCCAGGTAATCCCGCATGGTTTGCAGACTCACCAAGGCTATGTTGCGGTCATACTGGTAGTACCCGCTTTCCAGGGTCCCCGCTACCTCCAGGGTTACCTCCTGGGGGTTTCTCAGATCAAGATCGGCGGCGCTGATGCTGACCACCGAGATGGAATCTCCGGTTTTCACCCCCAGGAAGCGGGCCAGTTCGTTGCCGAGAACGATGGTTCCGGGGCGGGAAAAATCCGGGAACCCGGGACGGAGGGTAATCATATCCTGGAGCACCTCGTCCTGCCAGAAATCCCGGGGATCAATTCCCCGGATCTGCATTCCCTGGAGGTCTGAGAAGTTCCCCTGCACCAGGGCCTGAATGTCCGTGAAGGGAAACCAATGACGAACCAGGGGATCCTCGTCCAAGGCCGCCTGGACCGATTCGGGCAGTACCTGAGCCCTGCCCCCTGCCCGGCGTATTTGAACATGGAAGCTGCTCAGTTCCAGAATATCCTGGATGGTCCCAACCTGAAACCCGTTCATCACCCCCAGCACGACGATCAGGGCCATCACACCCACCGCGATGCCGATGATGGAGAGCAGGCTCGTACTGATGCTCCCCTCCCGGCGTCTTGTCCGTAAAAATCTTCGGGCTATAAACAGCACCCAACTTTCAGCCATCAGTTTTGCTCCCCGGAGGAAATCTCGTATCTCCGGGTCCGTACAACCCTGCCCTGGGAGATATCCTCCTCCATGTATCGGCGCCCGTCCCGATAGTAGATCCGCAGTACCAGGGCCGATCCGCGGAAAATCTCTTCAATCCGCACCGATGTCTCCCCATCCGGATAGCTCACCCTCATGACAAGCTCCCCGTTCTCCCGGATCTCTTCTCCCCGGAGCTCATCTCCGGCGTATAGATAGTCGGTACGCTGGACAAACCCCTTCTGGGTAATGATGCGGGACAGTATATCCTGGCTTTCTTCCCGGTATTGGATCTGCTCCCTCCGAACAACCGCGGTTCCGCGGTACTCTTCCTGGGAAACCAGGGCTCCCTGGGCAGAATACTGGGACACCCGCCGGTCCACCGGTGCATCCTTGGCGGTGTAGATCCGTTCCACCTCATATCCCTGGTCGTTTCCGGGTACGGGATAGCTCCAGGTCTCCTGCCAGACCAGGATACCACCGCGGTAATACAGCTGCCCCGTCTGCCTGCCCTCAGCATCGTAGTTGCGCAGGGTAAGATCACCCCCTGACGCTTCGGCAATCTGGCTCAATCTATCCCCCTGCCAGCGGTACCTGAGCTCTGAGCTGCTGCCGCCGTTCTCCCGGCGGTACTCTCCCATAGAAACCAGTCGTCCGTCGGCCCGGTACCCGAAGATGCGCCGGGAGGTTTGGACACCCCCGGGGTCAAAAAAATACTGGGCCAACACCCCCAGGGGCCCGGTGATTTCGATACGAAGCTCCCGCAGCTCCCCATCCTCATAGCGCCCCCCCGCTTCCATTCCCCGGGCATCCGGGAGTGAGGCGGCGGCGTCAGCGGCAAGGGCTGCCAGGGGGAGGGAAAAAAGCGCAACCTGCTGGGGGGCTGAGTCCCCGCTGCCCGAAAGCGGGCTGCCCAGGTCCCGGGGCCGCCAGGTAAGCAGATTGGAGATAGGGAATCGTTGGGTCTGTCGGGGTGATTCGACTGTCCCTGAGACGATGAAATCACCCTGACTGCCGTACAATCCCACCAGGGTCGCGTTCCGCTGTCCCTCCAGGAGATCCAGGAGTTGGACCTGGTCCCGGGGGATTTCCGGCGGCTCGGTTTGGGCCCGGAGCGCCGGGGCGGCGGATAGGATGAGGAGGATACAGCCTAATGCCTGGGTTGGACCGGGGCGGGATTTCATACAGGGCTATCCGATTCTCTCGACAAGATCCTGGATGAACTGATCCGGATTAAACACGTGAAAATCGTCATAGCGCTCCCCGGTCCCAAGAAACAAGAAGGGAATACCCAGCTGCCGGGAAATGCTGACCGCCAGACCACCCTTGGCGGTGGAATCGTACTTGCTGAGGATGATTCCGTCGATTCCCAGGGCTTCGTGGAACACCTGAGCCTGTTGCAGACCGTTTTGCCCGGTGGTAGCATCAATTACAAGGATTTTTTTATAGTTCCCGGCCTCAACCTTGGAGCGGACGATCTTATCCACCTTCTGAAGCTCCTTAACCAGGTGGGCCTTATTGTGCAGACGTCCTGCGGTGTCGGCGATCACCAGCTCCTCACCCCGGGAGGCAGCGCTGTTCAAGCCGTCGAAGATGACCGCCCCGGAGTCGGATCCGGTGTTCTGGCGTACGCACCGTACGCCCAGGCGTTCCCCATGGGTTTGCAGCTGTTCCACCGCAGCCGCCCGGAAGGTATCTCCGGCTGCCAATACAATGCCCTTATCGTAGCCCCGGCTCTTGTAAAAATGGGCCAATTTGGCAATGGAGGTGGTTTTTCCGACCCCGTTAACCCCCAGCACCAAAAAACAGTTCAAGCTGCCGGACTCGGGTGAGAGACCATCGGTTTTCACACTGCCCCGGAGCAGTTCAACCAAGGCGCTACGCAGGTCGTCTTCGTTTTTCAATCGCTGTTTTTTTGCAAGCCCGGAGAGTTCATCCACCAACTCAGCGGCAAACCGGGGACCGAGGTCGGCCTCGATCAGCATATCTTCCAGGTCTTCGTAAAACTGCTCGGTGTCCGGGCCGAGGGAAAAGAGCTTCGCGAATAGCGAGCCCCTGCTGCGCTGGGAGGTGCGGGCCCTGGGGTTTGGAGATTCCTCGGCATTCTGAGCCTTCTGGGTCCGTTCCTTTTTACCAAAACCAAACATTCGTTCTCCTTATATCGTACCAACATCTTGTACCGGTATCGAGTACCGGCCCTTCACAACCCGGATGGGTTACCGGGTCTGAGCCAGCCTGGCGGCATTTCCATAGTCTATAATATGCACGATTGCATTAACAATTGATGCCCCTGCAAGGCCGATTCCCAAATTTCTTGCGGTGTAGAGGCTGTTTGCCCGGTTCCGAAGGGAGGTCGTAAGGGGATCAGCGGCCCCCGTGTCTGGCCGGGACTGGAGGGTCCTGGCCGCCTCGTCGTAGAAGCCGTTCAGGATCAGGGGTACCGCCACCCCGACAATGGTGAAACCCAGGGCACCGTAGAGACGGTCCCGCTTATACTTCACCTGGGCCTCCCAGTCTATCCGGTCATCCAGGAGGCTCACCTGAACATCTACCGGTTTCTGGGGTTCTACCTGATCCCTCGTCAGCACCAGGGTCCGGGGGTGATAGCCTTGGTGTCCCAGGGTTAGCACACTGGGAAGAGAGGGCAGGTCAACGTATCCCGGAGCGGTTCCTGCGGGGTGGGAGTTGTTCAAAATCCAGGCTTCACCGGGCAGGGAGTCGATCCTGGCGGCGGCAATGAGCCGGGGTTGGAGGATGATCCGGAGCTGGGGAAAACCATCTTCTTGAACCGTGATACTCCGTCGGCTGGGGCGAAACTCCTGGCGGGACACCTCAATTTCGTGGGTTCCAGGGGGTAAAAACCGGGTTTGGTAGGACCCGATACCCACCTCCTCGCCGTTTATCTTGATACGCCCCCCCCGGGGAATGGATTGGATGGAGATCCCTGCCCAGGGCAGTCCGCTGATTACCCGCGCCGGCAGGTATGCCCGCTCCCTGGCCAGGCTGGGAATCTCATCCAATAATCCGTCTATCTCGTCGTAATAGACTATCCGGTTCTCCAGGGCGTTATACAGGGCCACCCGGGCGGAGTAATAGGGGCTTCCTCTGAAAAACGGTTCAAGGCTTCCTAGCAGTATCCACCACACCCCCTGCTTCTCCGACAATCGGGCAAGGGCATCCAATAGAATGGTCGAATCCTGGGAGAATCCCTGGCTCTCCAAAATCGATGCAATGTCGCCGGGTATCTCCCGAAGCAGGTCCGCTTCCCCCTGCACCAGGGGGATGGCCTTCATCAGATCCCGGGCCATGGTCCTCCCCTCCCGGTTCAGAACCCACAGCTGGGCCAGGGCATCACGGATCTGCTTTTCCAGGTTCTCCTGGTTCCCCGGGGCTGTTCCGAGACGGATCTGCTCAGTTTGGGAATACAGGCGGTCAAGGTTTCCAATAATGCTCCGCCTCAGGGATGCGCAAAGCCGGTCTGCCAGAGCTTCCTGCCAGGCGGGCTGGGCCCCGGGCGAAACCAGGGGGATCTGATCTACCTCGGAGAGCAGTACCTCTGGAACGCGCAGGGAGGTGTATGCCCGGGTTGCGGTGCGGGTCATCCACTCATCGGGGTACCGCGGGGGTTGAAAGAGGGGCAGGGATAGAATACGCAGGCTGGCGGTGAGGGGGTGTTTTGCCCATTCCTGGGCCAGGCTTTTCTCCAGGGCTGCACGAGCCTGTTCCATCCGGGGTTCATCACCGGGATGGGCTCCCTGGTAGTACCTCTGTGGAAGGGAGGACTCAGAGGCTTGGGATACATCCTGAGGGGGCGGTGCGGCTTCCGGTGCTTCAGCTAGGCCGGGGGAATCCGAGCCCCCGGGGACCGTCGCTTCCGGCTGGTCGGCTGATACCAGGGGCATTGAAATCACCATAACACCAAAAACCCACAGGGCTGATAGGAAATACCGAACCCTCATAGCCCCAATCCCGGTCCGGTTTTCCCTCGAGCCCGCTCCAGGGCACTGACGACCCGTTGGGGGCGGAATGGTTTTACGATGTAATCCCTGGCTCCTATCTGAAGGGCCCGAATGATGAGGGATTCCTCGGAGAGGGTTGAGCACATGACCACCCTGGCGGCGGGATCGTAGGCGAGGATTTTCTTCAGGGCGGTAATTCCATCCATAACAGGCATGGTAATGTCGAGAAGCACCAAATCCGGTTCAAGCATGACGTAACTTCGCACGCCTTCCCTACCGTTGGATGCGGTTCCGGCTATGGCAAACCCGCCTGACTCAGCAGCCTTGGCCATTAAATCACGCATAAAACCGAGATCATCAATGATAAGCACCCCTGGTTGCTTCTCTTCTGCCATCTGAGCGTGTTCCTTTCTCCTGAGAGGTTTCCGGGACCCCTAGGTACCGCTTTCCCAATCCCGTACCGCGAAGCCCTGAAGATCTTTCCCCGTCCGGTTCATTGTTGACCGGTCCGGCACCGGGCTTGGTCTACTGGTTCGATCGAACGCTTCCGCCGGTTTTACGGGCCCATTCCTGCTTGAGAAATGCCTCGATAAAGGGATCAAGATCCCCGTCCATTACGGCTTGGATGTTCCCGGTTTCGGTCTTGGTACGGGCATCCTTGACCATGGTATAGGGTTGAAACACATAGGATCGGATTTGGTTACCCCAGGAAATATCCTTCTTCTCTGCGGCGGATTCCTGGCGTTCTTTATCCCGCTGCTCCTCGTAATACTCGTACAGCCGGCTGCGGAGCATCTTCATGGCAAAATCGCGGTTTTTATGCTGACTACGTTCGTTTTGACATTGAACCACGATTCCCGTCTCAAGATGGGTTATCCGCACCGCCGAATCGGTTTTATTAACATGCTGTCCTCCGGCTCCTCCGGCCCGGTAGGTATCAACCCGGATATCCTCCGGCTTGATAGTCACATCAATGTCGTCATCCAATACGGGCGAGACATACACCGATGCAAAGGAGGTATGCCTGCGTCCCCCGGAGTCGAAGGGACTGATACGAACCAGTCTATGCACCCCCGTCTCGCCTCGGAGGTAGCCGAAGGCGTAGTTCCCGGTAAGCTGGAGGGTGACGGATTTAACCCCGCCCTCGGCCTCCTGGTAATCCAGGGTCTGAATTCCATAGCCGTGCTGTTCTGCCCACCGGCTGTACATCCGAAGCAGCATGGCTGCCCAATCGTTTGCCTCGGTTCCGCCTGCACCCGCATGGACGGTCAGGAATACTGGATTATCATCCTGGGGGCCGTTAAGAAGCTCCAGGATCCGCAGCTTTTCATAGCCCATCCGGGCTTCGTCATAGAGCTGCCGGATTTCTTCTTCCTGATCCCGGTCATTTTCGGAAACGGCCAGGTCGTAGAGGGTTCGGAGGTCTTCCATATCCCGGGTCAGGGCTTCCCAGGGTTCAATGCGGTCGCGGTGACGCTTTATATCCTGGAGAATTTTTTCTGCCCGTTCCCTGGAATCCCAGAATGCGGGATCTGCTGTTTTTGATTCTAACTCTGCAATGGTATGCCGTATCCCCGCGGGGTCAAAGATCCCTCCAGGTGCTGGTAATCTGCTGGTCTAGCTCAGCGATGGGGGCTTGAAGATCCTCAAGCATGGTAGTCTCCTCGTAGGTGATGATTTCGGCGTCGGATTTTGAACTGAGCCGGCCCTGGTAGTATACAATCCTCAACTTGTCTCGACAAGACATGTAGAAAAATCGAGAAATGCCGATTATTATGGGTATGATGAAGCGGGAACCTCTCCTATTAGTAATTACCATGGTGCTCTTGGTTGGTCTGCAGGCCGGTGCCCAGACCGAAACGGGCAGCACCCGAAGCATAGACGACCAAACCAGGGTCTTCGCACCCTTCGTAAGTAAACTTCGGGTGGGCATCCGGGATCCTCAGGTTCGGCTGACATGGCAGGATATTCCTGATGTTACCACCACCTATCGAGTGTACCGTCATACCCAGGAAATTCAGGATTCCACCTTCCCTCAAGCAGAATATTTAGAAACCGTTGAACCGGGGGTTCAGACCTACATTGACACCCCACCGGAAAACGGCACCTACTACTATGCGGTTCTGGCTGAATCGCCCCAGGGCCAGCCCTACGAGCTGTTCATCCCCTTTCGGAATAAGAGCATCACCCCCATTACCATAGCCAGTTACGCCGCTCCGGAGCCTGAAAGCGCCCCAGTTCCGGAAATCGTCCAAGAACCGGAGACCCCGGAGGAACAACCCGAACCCCCGGCAGAGCCTGAGGCGCCGCCGAAACCCAGCCTGGCAGCCGCTCCCTCAGATCAGATGCCCGCTATAACCCTGGAGTTCTCCCATCCGGAGACCGGGCAGCTCGCAATCTACCGATCCACCTCCCCCATCACCTCCCTGGAGGTGATGAGCGAATCGGCGCTCTTGGTGGATACCGTCCAGGCCCAGGACGAACGCTACCTCGACTACGGAGTTCCCGGGATTCCATACTATTATGCCGTGGTTAACACCCAAGACCTTCAACAAGGAACCATCGCCTTTGTGCCCGGAGAAACTATTATCACCCAGCCGGTGACCATTCCCCTGGGAACCAGAATCTCCGGCCTCAGTCTTGCATCAGCCGATCCGGTACGGGAACAGGGCCTGCCCATTCTCAATCCGCGCCAGTCGTTTTTAACCGGAGGAGATTTTACCGATCCCGCAGCCATCCTCATGCCCCTGGCTGAACCCCTAGCGATCAGCCCTGCCACCCGAGACGCCATGACCAGTATGCTCCAGGCCTATAAACCAAACCCAACCAGACCCCTGGAACCCCTCATCCTACCCGAGGACCTCCAGGTACAGCCCGAGCAGTCCAAGGGCTTGGATCGGGTACTGGCAACCGTATTGGATCACTATTTCAGACAACGGGATTGGCAGGAAGCGGAATCACTGCTTACCAACCTGTTAACCCTTCCCCTGGAACAGGATAAACGAACCAAGGCGCTTTTTTACCGCGCCCAAGCCCGGTATTTTCAGGGGAATCTCCAGGTTAGTATTCTTGATTTCCTGTTGGTACGTGATGATTTGTATCTGGAAAGTTCGGCCTTCATCGACTCGGCTCTCATGACCCTCAGCGAGAGTTGAGCATCTCCGTGGCACGCGCCTCGCGCCGTCGGCTCTACCGTTTGTCCCGTTTGTCCCTGGAAAATCGCAGCGCATAGGTACCCTGCCAGGTTTCACCGGCCTGTAGGTTGAGCTCGGTCCGAATAACCAGGGTGGAGGATTGGTAGGAGAGATGGGTTCCGTGTTTATCCCGGTGTCTGGTTAAGGAGGGAAAGCTCCAAATCGGGGCTGCCTTATCAAGCTCTACACGGATGGAATTCTTGTTATGCAGGTCGTCAAATACCATGCTCTGGGTATGTTCCAGAGATATGGGATCCGGGCCGACCTCTTCTTTCTGACCACCGGCTGCAATCCTGAAGATGCGAAGATCCGATACATCCCGGGAGGCAAAGGCGAGATTGAGCTCCGGAGCGAACACCGTCGATAAGGTATCCGTGCCGGTGTTGGTGAGGCTGTATTGCACCGAGAGCTTACCCTTTTCGAAGCTGTAGCTCTTGCGCATTTCTAACCCCCGTTGATCTCCCGAAGAGGACTCTACCAGCCCCTCTGTAACAAGCTCAAGCTTGAGGGTTTTTGCCACATCCGTGGTCCGATCTTGGATGGTGAAGATCTGATGTATCAGACGGGACTTGGGTTCGAAGCTGCCGTTCCGGAAGGATTCAAAATCCTGGCTCGGGGAAATAAAATGATCTACGAAACATTTTTTCGGGTACACATCGTACCCGAATTGTTCATCCTGGCTGGTATGGTTCGGTTCAGGATGGCGAGCGAGGGTGTCAAGGTAGTTCCAGTGGACGGGAAGATGATCCAACTCGAACAGAATGCCCCCCCGAAGATGTACATAGGCGTTGAGGTCATTTCCCTGAAACAGACATTCCTCCAGGCCGTCCATATCTAAGTCGTTGGTGACGATGGACGGGGCGAAGATCCCCTGCTCCCGGGTCAGGAGCTCGGCTGAGATTAATGCCGCATAACTGGGTTTCCGGTAGGAAGGATTGTAGATGCCGCCGCTGGGACCGAACCAGAACGGGACATTGCTCTGTCCCTTCCAAAGCTCTTCCTTGGCGGCCTGCTTTCTATATCGGTCGCCCCGCACCTGATTGACCAGGCTATGAATGAACTGCATCTTTCCGTAGAGGAGATTCCCCTCCTGATAGCGTGCCAGGGCCTGGCGGAACATCCCGCTGTAGTAAAAACCGGTGCGGCCAAGTCCGGGCATGGAGAGGTTTTCATAGGCCGCTAAATCACCCTCAGACTTATAGCGCCGGAGAAGGGTCTTAAACGCCGTGGGAGGAAAATACACCCTGCCCCGGGCCTCGGATAGCCGGGATAACCTGCTGGGGTGCCAGGTGGATACATCTCCCCGGTTCTGCGCCTCAATGATTCCCTCAAACAACTGCTCCAGCCAACGGCTGCGGTCTTCATCCCCCAGGGAATCTCCTGCTTGGCCATCCCATAACAGGGTAATAACCGGATCCCCGGGCTGATCAAGATAGGAGGGGAAGGATCCCAGCATAGTTTCTATGAATTCATCCACACCGGTAGTAAAAAGCTGATTCGTAACAGCGGTGTGAAGGGGAAACACCAATAGGGTCTTGCCTTGGTACTCGGTTAACAGAGGCGCATAGATCCCCCGGTGCTCAACTCCGGCTTCGATGAACTGCTCCTCCCCCAGAAAACTAAACTCCATTCCTGCCGAACGAAAGGCCGATGGATAGTCGGGTTCCCAAATCTGTTCCGGGATCCATACTCCCCGGGGACGGCTGCCGAACTGCCGCCGAATGTAGGTAGTCAGCATCTCGATTTGCCCAATGGTATCGGTCTTCGGAATGAGGGAGTAAATGGGTTCGTAGTATCCACCCCCCAGCAATTCAACCTGGCGCCGTTTTACAAGCTCCCCGAGAACATCTAGGAACTCGGAATGATTCTTCTCGATCCAGCCTAGCAGGATCCCGGAATAGTACAGGGTTGCCTTCAACCTTGGAAAGCGGTAGATAGCCTTGATGAAGGGGCGGTAGTAGCGTTGGTATATTTCTTCTAGTTCCGAATCACTCTTACCAAGCGGTACTGTGTTTACGGTTCCCATGAGTAGCTGAATCGATTTCCTCATATCACAATGATTGTATATTCATTACAGAAATATAACCAGGGTTTTTCCTCAGAGAAATCTCGAGATCCCTGGATTGCTTCATAAAATATCATTTACATAAATAGCGGCACAAAAACCAGAGAGTCTAATAGAGAGAATACCAGGGAGAGCAGCCCCAGGGTGATCAGCTCTCCGGGCAGCCCTGCCATGGAAGACGGCAGTCTCTGTAAGCGCATCCGCTCCTTGATCGTATGGAGAATAAAATTCACAAACCCCAACCCCAGGGCGGTAGAAACCGCGCCGATTACCATACCACCGTAGGTTAGCTCCTGGTATTGCACGAGGAGAGAAAACCCCAGAACCAGCATGGCAAGACTTCGGGGATACCGCAGAATCCGGGGCAGGGCATCTATCCAGCGGGTCTGGGCTGCATATAACCCGGTAACGCCGGGCAGCAACACAATCAGGGACATGCCCCCGATTCCCAGGGGTGTTAATATCAAACTGGTTATTACCCAGGATAGGGACCCGAAGGCTATGAGCACTACGGTTACAGAGCCCATCAGGATGGCGAGGGATCGCAGACTCCAATTTGTTCTCAATCCGAAATCCGCCCCCAGGCCGAAGGAGAGCAGGATGTTTTCTATGAGGATGAAGTAAAGCAATAATGCGAGGTAACTCATTTCTCCTCCTGATTTTCGCTTCGGTCTTCGCTGTCAGCAGGTGTTGGTCTGGTGGTGAACCGTCGATGCAGAGCAAGTCCGACCCCCAATAGCAGGAAGATGCTCCCGGGAATTAGAAAGACTCCGAGCCGGGGATTCACAGCCTCAGGAATCACGGTCAGGGACTCCTCAGCCAACCCGGGAAACGATATCGTCCCCAGGGCCAATACCTCCCGAAGGAACCCAAAGAGCAAACTCAGTCCGCTGATCTTGAGCAGGGCAGGAACCACTACCCCGATCCGGGACATGAATCCGTTCTGCCACCCAGGGCCTCGGTCCCGGGGCTGAAACAGCATCAACACTACCAGAGCGCTGAGGGGAAGGGCGATCCCCAGCCCCCCGACGATTCCGGGACTCACAATCTCGAGCACCGCCATCCATTGCACATGGACGAGACTCAGAATAATGGAATCGCTGATCATTCCGCTCTGTCGGGGAAATAAGCGGTAAAACAGGTAACTCAATAGGAGCCCGAACACACCCGAAAGGAGCATGACGAGGCTCAGGGTGAGGGCGTACCCAAAGCCAACCTCCAGGAGAAGGATGGGAAGAAGAACCGTTATCCAGGAAATTGAAACCATTACCGCACCTCCCGGAGTTGGGACACCACAGTATCCCGGAGAATACCAATCCTCCGATAGAGCACCTGAACCGGCCGCTCCGCCAGTGCAGGAAGCAGCTCCGGCAGCTGCCCCCGGGGCCCCAGGATCCGATCGATCTGGGGAGGAACCACCCCTCCGAGGAATTCAACCCGAGTCAAGCTGCCCTCGGGGGTGAACCCCAGGAATACCTGGACCGGGTACCGGTTCAAGAGGATCCGGCTTAGGACAATCAGCTGTCCGTCGGCTCGGCGGAACACCCGTTGTATGGAATCATCGAATCCCTGAAGGCTGGAGGTCAGCTCTTGCACTGCCTGTCCCTCGGTTACGGACATAAGACTCTGTTGCTCCAGCTCCTGGCTGCTCTGGTGAGCCAAGGGTAAGAGCACTACCCCGGCGAGGATAATCAGGAGGATTCCTAATCCCCCGGCCGAAATAATCCGGAGTACCAGAAAAATCTGCTCCCGCTGTACCCCCGGCGGAGACGATGAACCACCGCTCCCCGTTTCCTTGGTACCTGTAGAACCGCTCATACCATCCTCCGGGTTTGTACACCGAAGACCCGGGGTACCACATAAATATCAAGCATCGGAACCAGAATCATGGCCACTAACGCGGCAAACCCCGCCCCTACTCCCGGGCTCCCGAATAACCGGAATACCAGGGTGAGGCCGGCGGCTACTACCGCGTAGATTACCTGTCCCAACCTTGTCTGGGGTGCACTGGTTAAATCCGGTAGAAATATGAATCCAATGAACAGCACACCCCCGTTTATCAGATGAAACAGGACATCCCCGGTGAACAGCCGTCCCGTGGATTCCAATCCCCCAAAAACGAACATGCCAAGGCCGAAGGTAAGAAGGTACCAGGCAGACACCCTGCCGTATACAGCCCTCCGGCTGATAAGAAGTATGGAACATACCAGTATCAATAGAATGGATATCTCACCCATGGCTCCGCCCTGGAATCCTAAAAATCTTCCTGCGTACCCTTCAGGCAGGTTTATACCGAGATCATTCAGTAATCCCCTGTTCAGCCATTCGGTCACCGAGGCATCCACCCCGTGGGTTTCACCGCTGGCCGTCATGGCCTGAAGAGGACTTCGGCTAATCGTTCCGGAGAGTCCGACCTGCCTCAGGTACGAAAGGGTGGTTCCGCCGGTCACGGCATCGACTCCCCCGGAACTTCCCAGGATGGTTCCGCCCGGGAAGGTCCATTGCGAAAAAGCCAGAGGCCAGGCGATCATGGCAATAGCCTGGCCGCCCAGTTGGGGACTCATCCACATCCCGGTGCTGCCGCCGAAGCCCCAGCGTATAATAACCTGGGCGAACACCCCGGCAGCCAAGGGAATCAGGGGATGAATCCCCGGGGAAAAGAGCAGTCCCAGGAGCAAACCGCCCGAAAGGCTCTCCATCCATGCTATCCGGGAAGGTGAACCCCTCCGTAACCGAGCTAGGACCACCTCGCTACCCGTGTACCCTAGGACCGCTGCACCCAGCACCCAGAGGGCCTGCAATCCAAACAGGACAAGCCCCCAGGTAGAGAGCAGACCGGCCACCAGGAGCCGGGTCAGGAAAAGTCCGGACTTTGCCAGGGTTCCGTTGATTTGGGGGCTGGTAAAAAACGATTGTCGTATGTCGCCCACTGTTAGTCCTTCCTTTCACCCAGACTGTCCCGGCCCCGGATGAGATTTTGGGTCAGGGATATGTCGGCGGGACAAATATAGGAACAGATACCGCAGCCGGTACAGGCGTGAAGTCCCTCCCGCCAAGCGCGCTCGGGGTTTCCGTGGTCCAGCAGTTTATACAGCCGCATAGGATTCAGACGCATCGGGCAGTGCAGGGCGCATAACCCGCATTGAAAACAAGCCTCGGCACCCGGGGGTTCCGCCTGTCCCGGCCGGGGAAAAAGCCGTGATTCAGTCAATAGGATGAGGGAGTCATAGCCCTTGGTCAGGGGAGTATCTGCGCTTTCCATACCGACTCCCCGGAGAGGTCCACCGTACACCACCCGGGCGGGAGTTTCCTTCACCCCTCCGGCGTCACCCACAATATCACCTACCCTGGTGCCGATCCGAGCTTTTACTACCCTGCTGGCTGAAAGGGCGTCACCCGCCAGGGTCACATACCGCTCGATCATGGGTTTTCGTAGTGCTACCGCTTCATAAATACCGAACAGTACCGGAACATCCAAAATGAACACCCCGTGTTGCTCAAGGTTTACCGACCGATGAAACTCTTTTCCCAGAATCGCCTGGGTCAGGAGGACGGGTTCAGCCTGGGGATAATCCTCCCGGACCCGGCGGATCTTTACCGCGAGCCCCCGAGCCCTCAGCTCAGCCTTTAAGGACCGCAGTTCCCGCCCCAACCCCGAGGGTACGGCAGCATGAATCCGCGCCCTGGGAAAGAGTTTTGACAAGATGCTGCATCCCTGGGCCAGGGCTGCGGGCTTCGTTTTAAGCAGCTGCTCATGGGTTTTGGAAAGCGGTTCATTTGGGCTGAAGTTGATAATCACCGCACCCTGGCCCTGGAACCCGCTCATATGCCGGAGGCGGGTTATGAACGACCGGTCCTGATCCCGTATATCCTCTACGCCCATTTCAACCAGGGTGTTGATCAGCTCTGCTGGTTCAAGACTCTGCCAGTCCACAGGCTCGGGAACCCTGCCGAGGATATCAAACTCACCTCCGGTTTTAATAACCACACCCTGGGAGGGAATGTTACCTGGAAGAGTGATCTCGGTAATCGCCAATACCCGCCCGGGCACCGGGGCATGAACTGCCACCCCATCCGGCGGGGGCGAACCGATAATGGCCCCCTCCCGCACCTGGTCTCCCGGGGAGACCAGGCATCGGGCATGTCCAGCATGAAGCTGATACAGGGGAACGACAACCTGATCGGGAAGTGACGTTTCCCAATCCTGAGCCACCTCATGTTCTCCTGGCAATATTGTACCGGAAAGGCCGCGCCAGCCCATTCCTAAAACCACACTCATTTATACCCTCACCTGACCAGCTAACCCGTGTCTATACCTGTAGGAAGGTTCGGCTAACCGTCTGACAATCCTCCAGAGCATGGGCAGCCAGAGCAGAGTCATCCATACCAGCCCCCACATCCTGAACAGATTTCCCGTGGAGTATACCCTCTCCATTCCCGGCAGGACAACCCGGAGACTTCCCCCGTTTTGCAGGATCAGATTACCCGGCATCAGGGGATTCGAACGGATGAACCCCTCGGCAGCTACCACCCACTGATCATCAAACCGGTCAATTTCCTGGGTCCTTTCCTCGTAACCCTCGTCGGTCAGGGTGAACCGCGGCACCGTAAGGGTGTAGCCCGGAGTAACAGCCCGGTAATCCGCCCCGTAGAGGTACCACTGCTGAAAGAAGTAATGGGCCACCATTTCATCCTGGTCTAGGGTGATTTGACCGCCTGAGAGCTCGGGCTCAGCCGAACTATCCGTCCCCCGAGGCGCGGACAGTAGAATCACCCCCAACACCATAAGCACCACCACTCCGCCTCCTGAAAGCAGCCGTCCCCAGGAACCTCGGTCCGGCACGAGGCGAAGGTACTCAAAGGGCCGGTGCTCCCGGCGCTGCCACATCCGAAACCGCAGGAGATACACCGCCCCCAGGCAGCCGGGGGTTACCAGTATCCAGGCTGCCACCGCCAGGACCTGGGCTGCCCCGCCCAGGGCAGCCAGAACCAACCCGGCCAACACCCCGGCAAGCCCGGGGAACCACAGGGGCACCACCCGGCTGCTCAGGGACATCCTGGACATCCGGGTGATGAGACCGAAAAGAAACACACCGGGGCTGCGATGACGGCTCCTCCACCAGGAACGGGAGGCCCTGCCGCGGGAGAAGCCCTGTTCAATACCCGAAATCCAGACTCCCAGCCAAAAGGCCCCGGCAGCAAGACTGAGGAGCCCGGACGCACCCACCACCACGGATAGGGGCAGAAGCAGGATAAGGGGAAGCAGGGGCTCGGGTCTACCGATCCCGGTAAACCCCCAGAGTCCGGCTGCAGCTCCCAGAATCAGCAGTACCATGGGCACCCCTCCGGGGGTGCTTGTACCCGGCATCACCGGCGCCCAGCCGTTCCAGGGCTGGGAAACCCTGGTCTCCCGGGGAAGGGTCCGGTTAATTATTCGATTGGCCTGGGGCCAGACCGATTCAGGCACAAACAACCGGCGGACGCCGGAGGCGGGATGGACAAACAGGTTTTGGAGTTTGCTCAGATAGGGTGTCCACCGGGGATCGTCGGTTCCGAGAACAGCGACCTCCCGAAGGGGCCGAAGACCTACCTGGGTAAAGGTATTGAAATACACCTGGGCGGTGGAATAGGACAAGACATTCCCTAGTCCTGCCTTGGAAAGGGCCCCGTTTATGGCATGCTCCTGTTCGGCATCAGCTGCCAGGTACATCTCCCAGCCCTGGAGCTCCGGGGCTTCCTGGGCTCGGATGCCGGAAACCGGTAGGATGAGAAGAGTTAGTAAAAGCAGGAGACTGCAAGACCTCAGGGAGCAGCGATTCACCGGTACATCATCCTAGAGTATACTGAAGCCCAGAGCGATGAATAATCCCAGGAGCATTCCCACTATGACTTCCAGGGCAGTATGACCGTGCACCTCTTTGACGGGAGCAAACTCCGCCCGGCCCTCTTCCTGGAGCTGCTGTCCCAGGGCATTTAGGGCTCGGGCCTGCAGACCCGCAGCCCTGCGGACCCCCAGAGCATCCCGAATGGTGAGTATGCCGTAGAACAGGGCCAACCCGAAGAGGGACGAGTTAATCCCCTCCTGAAATCCGATGGCTACAGCCAGGGCGGTAACAAGGGAGGAATGGCTGGAGGGCATGCCACCGGTTTTCCACAGAAGGGTCTCAACCAGAAGCCCCCCCCTGGTGCGCTTACGGCGGAATATGTCTATAATAGTCTTGAGCAGCTGAGCGATGAACCAGCTGAAGAAGGCAGCGAGGAAGACTGGACTTGCGAATAAACTGAAGGCGTTCGCCTCTGTTCGAGCAACCATGATCACCAAGGATGGTATGCTACCGCGTATTTGTCAATAAGGAACAGAAAGAGAGTAAATCACAGCCATGGGTATACGACAGCTATTTGAGACGGTAAATCGCGATTGGACTCGGTTGGTTTGGCACATGCGGGGGTTGAAGGTCTACGCCCTGGTGGGAAAAAGTGGCACGGGAAAGAGTTTCCGGGCCCGGCTCCTCGCAGAGAAGCTCAAGATTGACGCCCTTATTGACGACGGCCTTCTCATCAAAGACCAGAAGATCATTGCCGGAAAGTCGGCAAAAAAAGAAGCGGCCTATCTGGCTGCGGTAAAGACCGCCCTCTTCACCGATCCAAACCACCGGGCACAGGTCAAAAAAGCCCTGGAATCCAGCAAGATAAAGCGGGTCCTGCTCCTTGGAACCAGCGACCGGATGATTCAAAAGATCTGCGAGATCCTCCAGCTGCCAAAACCCACAAAGATCATTCAAATTGAGGATATCGCCACCGCCGACGAGATAAATACAGCCATCCACTACCGCAAACATCACGGAAAACACGTAATCCCCGTACCGGCCATTGAGGTGAAAAAAAACTACCCGAAAATTATGGCGGATTCCCTGAAGATCATGCTGCGCAGCGGATTCGGGATGTTCAAACGCAGCAAACTCTACGAAAAAACCGTTGTCCGACCGGAGTTCAGCAACCGGGGTGTAATCAACATATCCGAAGCGGCCCTTTCCCAAATGATCATGCACTGTGTGGCCGAACATAGCCCGGGCTTTAAAATCCACAAGCTGGTGGTCCGCCAGGACGGTACCGGCTACTCCATGAATCTCCACCTGGACGTACCCTTCGGCCGTGAACTGGCTGCCTCCATCCACGATCTGCATACCTACATAATAGAGAAGCTTGAACAATACACGGGAATCATTGTGGACGAGCTGAACATTACGGTGAATAAGATCATTGATAAATGAGGTGCCCCCTGTCCAGACCCTCGGTCATGGGTGCAGAAGGATTCGGTACCGGCGGTGAGGTGCAGGAGGACCGGGTATCCGCTGACCTGCCGGCCCGTCCTTACCGCAGGCTGGTACCCTGCCTAACCCTCCCAGCCCGTCCTTACCATAAACCGATCTTTATCCGGCCCCCTATGACCCCGCCTGGTTGAACGCCGGGGATGTCGAGATCCGAGTCCAGCTGCGTTTCGGTTCTGGAGTTTTACCCCAGTGGGAATCGGTTAAATTTGACAGTACAACGGTTATCCAGGATACTATCTATGGAGGTAAGGAACCAATGAAACGGATTTTGTTGTTTTCGTTAATCTGTCTGCTGATGGGAGGGTTAGCGGCAGCCCAGGATAATACATTTGTATACGAAAGCACGCATTACCGCGTGCGGTCGAATGTGAGTGCGGACCATGCCCAGAGTACTGCAGATCAACTGGAGGCACTGGCCGTTCTCTTTAATGATTTCTTCCACTTTGATTTGGATGAATTGGATAACCCCTTGCGGGTTCAGGTCTTCCGGGAACAGCCCCAGTTTGACCGCTACCTGGAACGCCTCATCGGTGAGACCAGGGATGAGTTTGTATACCTACATTACAGCGACCCGTCCAGAAGCGAGTTGGTAGGCTTTTTAGGTACGAACCAGGAGCTGGGGAAGTCCATGACCCACCAGGCCTTTATTCAGTTTATCCGAGCCTTCGTACCCAATCCTCCCCTCTGGCTCCGGGAAGGGTTTGCCGTGTACTTCGAAGAGGCGCAGTACGAACCCGGGTTCGGTGCAGCCGTTGCCAAGGAAAACCTCAGCTGGCTTGAAACCCTGAAGACCATCCTGTTCGGGGAACGTATCGGTGAGGCCCTGACCCCGGAACAGATTCTGGCCATCGATACCGAGGCGGCCCGGGAACAGATCCAGGTCTTCTACCCCGAGGCCTGGGGAGTGGTAAACTACCTGGTGAATACCGACATCAAGGCGCATAACCGGATTCTCTGGGATTCCATCGCCGCCCTGTCACCCGAAGCAAGCCTCGCAGAAAACAGCGCCCGGGTATTACAGGCAGCCTTCCGCTGGGTACCCGAAGAAGATCTTTTGGAAAGCTTTTTATCCTACTTTGATGGGAAAAAGACCTACCGGGAACTCATCGAGGGTGGTGTCGCAGCCTACGAAGGCAAAGCATTGGATGATGCGGAGTACTATTTCCAACAGGCCATCAACCGCCGTGATACCAGTTATATTCCCTACTACTACCTGGGACTCATCAACTATGATCGGGGGAACCACAGCCTTGCCGGTCTGAATTACCAACAAGCCCTGGAAAAAGGCGCAACCCCGGCTCTAACCTACTATGCCCTGGGGGTCAATGCCTTCGCAGCAACGGAGTACGAAGAGGCCCGGGAGTACCTGGAAACCACCGTACGCCTGGACCCCGACAGCTTCACCGACAAGGCAGGAGAAATCCTGGCCCGCATTGAGGGATAAACCGGTAGAGGAATACCGCCGGGAGGCACCCGCATCCCTGGCCTGGGGCGGCTCAGCTGCGACCAAGCCCACAGGCGCCTGCCCGGAGTAGAATCCGGAAACAACCGGTGAAAGCCCGGGGTCAGCCCGGCAAAGAATGATCATTAAACCAGCCCCGGACTTGGCTGCAAGTCCGGGGCTGGTTTTTTCTCTATGGAGGCTCGTTCAACAGGGGGCTCGTTTACAAAGAGGCTCTATAAAAAGAGGCCCGTTCAAACCGAGGTTATGCACGGGCCATGGGCGAGGCTAGGATCAGTCGATAGTGCGCAAAGGCTTGTACAATCGCCCGGGGAAGCGTTCTACATCAGGATGGCGCATCGGGTTTTTGGCTCCCCGGTTTGGAGGGCTTCGAGCCGGATTTCGGTGCTGATGCCGGCCGGGATTTTCGCCGGGAACGCCGAGATCGGCCCCCGGAACCCTTGGATACGGTACCCGATGCCGGGTCTCCACCGTTCTTTGCACCCCCGCCCCGGGAGGGCCGGGAAGCCTTTTCCAGGGTATTGAGCAGGACGCCACTCTGGCGGTACCGCTTTTTCTGACGCATGAGGAAGACCACGGCCTGTTCTACATCGCGGTTAGCCGGGGTGAGGGGTTTAATGCATTCCTTGATCCCCTGGTATGCCAGGGGAAACACGTTCCGTCCCTCATCCTTCCAGGGGCTGCGATTGTAGAAATAATCGGCGCAGAGAAACGCGATAAACCGGCTGCGCCGGACCTCTCCATCGTTTTGTACATGTTGGTCCAGGGTATCCAGGAACGAGAAGAAGGAGGTTTGCACACCTTCCCCCTGCTCCTCAAAGAGGGTCTGAAACCCCGGAAGGAGGTACTGGAAGAGCCGGTAATCCATGAGACGGGAAAAGATGGCCCGGGAATTTCCCGACTGGAGGATCTTGAATAACTCCTCGGAGAGCCTGCTGGCAGAAATCTCCTGAAGCAGGGGGGATTCCCGGCGGATCCGCCGGCCGAGATTCCAGCCGATACTGCAACCCGTGGTAACGGCATACTTCACCGCCCGGATCATCCGCACCGGATCCTCCCGAAAAATCCGCTTTAGGGGAATAATAGGAACCAGCCGCCGGTTCCGGATATCCTGAAACCCGGTGTGAAAATCCAGCACCTGCTCCTTAACCGGATCATAGTACAACCCGTTCATGGTAAAATCACGACGGAAGGCATCTTCCTCTACATCGCCGTACACATTATTAAAGCCTTCGGCCTCAGCGGCCCTGAAGGTGGCGACCTCGATAATTTTTTGGTTCTGGAAGAAGATATGCACCAACCGAAAACGCTTACCGATAATCCGGGAGTTCCGGAATAACTTGCGGATCTGGTTGGGCTCCGCTGAAGTAGCAATATCAAAATCCTTGGGTTGACGCCGGAACAGTAAATCCCGAACCGCACCGCCTACGACGTAGGCCTCGTAGCCCTGACGCTGGAGCCGGCGGATTATCTTTACCGCATCAAAGTCGATGCCGTCCCGGGAAATAGAATGCTCTTCTTTTACATAGATTCTGGCCTGGGGAACGGGCTTTCCCCGGGGGCCGGTTTTATACCGAATTAACAATGCTGCTCTGCCTTTTGTTTCTGAGATACATTAACCATTCCATGGTATCGAAAAAACTCCGCGCTGACAATCCTTGAAAATCAGGCTATGGTACTGCTCCATGGTAGTAGGAAGTAAAGAAGAGGCAAGAATCTATCTCAATGCTCTCGGACGGGGTGATCGTCCCTTCTTTTTTTTAAGTGATTTTCATGCCACCCGCTGGTTTATCTGCCCCCTGGATAGTCTCAAGGATTGGAAGGTCCGGGCTGAATTGCAGCTGGAAACCGGCCCCCTCAGCCTGGGAGGAGCACCCGCCTCTCCGGGACAGCCCCGGAACGCCCCGGAAGCCCCGGGCATTCGAATCACCTCAAAAACCCCCCTAGACTTCCGCCAATACAGCCGGGGGTTTGAGATCGTCCAGGACCATCTGCGCCGGGGAAACAGCTTCCTGGTAAATTTGACCTACCCCACCCCCATCACCCTTTCCGGGGCCTCCCGGCCCCTGGATGCCCTGGTCCGCCAGAGTGGGGCGCCATGCAGGCTGACGGTGGGGGATCTGCGAATTAGTTCCCGGAGTTTTTCGGTTTTCAGCCCCGAACGCTTCGTGACCATCCGGGGCAACCGGATATCCAGCTTTCCCATGAAGGGTACCCGCAGAATCCCCGGGCCGGGAGCCGACCCCCAGATTACTGATCCGGACACCCTGCGGTGCTCCGCCCTGGGGAGCCTCATGACAAGCCCCAAGGAACAGGCGGAACACCGGACGGTGGTGGATCTGATCCGCAACGATCTCGGGATTTCCGCCCACCGGGTTTGGGTTGATTCCTACCGGTTCTCCCAGGTCATCCGAACGGGGGATTCCGAGCTGGTTACCACCAGTTCCCGGATCTGCGGTGCCCTGGAGGAGGGGTGGTCCGCCCGGGCGGGGGATATTCTGACCAGTCAGCTGCCCGCGGGTTCGGTTTCCGGGGCACCCAAGGCAAAGACCCTGGAGATCATCCGGGCGGCGGAGCTGGATGACCGGGGATTCTACTGCGGGGTTGCCGGGGTTTGGCTTCCCCCAGACCGGGGAGCCGGGAGGCGCTCCGGCCCCGGGGGCGGACTGGCCCCGGCCGAGGGAGAAGGGACCGGGCCGAGCCTGGAGAGTTGGGTGCTCATCCGGTATATTGAGCAGGTGGGTGATGCCTACGCCTTCCGCTCCGGGGGCGGCATTACGATCTACAGCGATGTCTGGGAGGAATACCGTGAGCTTGTCGATAAAATCGCCATCCCTGTTAGTTGAAAGCATTTGCATTCGGGACGGCCGGGTTCTGGCCCTGGAGTACCACCAGGAACGCTTGGACCGGAGCCGGAGGGAACTAGGGTTTTCCGGAGCCCTGCCCCTCGCGCCGGCGGTGCAGGAGGCCTACCGGTCCTGGCAGGCTGGGGAACATCCACCGGCCGGAGGGTCGGATGACAGGCATCCCGGGAATGCCGGAGCAGGTCTTGCCGCTGGAGGAGTCGTGAAGTGCCGGGTGCTCTACGACCGGTCGATTCAGGAAATAGAGTTTGAAGTCTACAAACCCAGGAAATTCACGGCTTGCCGGCCCGTTGAATCACCCTACCCCCTGGATTACCACCTGAAGTACCGGGACCGGAGCTGTTTCGAGGGGGTGAATGAGCTGGTGCCTCCGGGAATCTGTCCCCTGATCTGCCGCCACGGCTGGCTCACCGATGCCCTGCATGCCAATATCGCCCTGTTGGTGAAGGGGGAATGGCTCACCCCGGAAACCCCGCTCCTGGGGGGTACCATGCGGCGGCGGCTGCTGGAGCAAAAAAAAATCAGACCGGCCGCCCTGCGCCGGGAATGGTTACCCCTGGCAGAGCGAATCAGCCTGATTAATGCCCTCAATCCTCTGGATGCCCAGGTATTGCCCCTGGGTTAGATTCAGGGACTGACCACCTTGGCGAGGGAGGTTATTACCGATGCCAGGCGGATGGCCTCCCATACCTGGTCCTCCGTCGCGCCGGCTTGAAGCACCGAGGCTTCATGGCTCTTCACACACATCTCGCAGCCGTTCACCGCTGACACTACCAGACTCGCCAGTTCGAAGAACATCTTCCCGGTTACCGGGCGCATCATGATATTCATCCGCATCCGTGCGGGTTTTTTCTCGTAATCGGGCTTGTCAACAAAGTGCCGGAAGCGGTAGAGAACATTGTTCGCCGAGAGCAGGGAGGCACAGCCAGCCATTTCAGCGATCTCTCCCGGCTCGGCACCCTGGCCGGCGGATGAGTCCTCGAACGCCCGGATGAGGACCGGATTTCCCGCGTTTACCGCCAGGGCGTAGGCCAGCAGATGAGCCTGTTTGGCGCTTAGTGTCTGGGTATTCAGGGCCGTCTTGAGGTTCATCCGGAGATCCTTGATGTAACTGCTTTCCCCGGATAGCAGGGTCTCCGCCACGGGCATGGATTGGAAAGTCCCCTGGTTAACCCCGAGATCCTGGAGCAGATCCTGGAAGGTCTCGTGCATTTCGCTCATGACTCCCCCTAGGCGCTGAGGGTATCTTCACCCTTGGTCCAGTTGCAGGGGCAAAGCTCGTCGGTTTGCAGGGCGTCCAGGGTTCGGAGAACCTCTTCCACGTTCCGGCCCACATTCAGATCGTTAACACTAACCCAGCGAATGATACCGTCGGGATCTACAATAAAGGTGGCACGGTAGGCTACCTTTTCTTCCTTTTCAAGGATTCCCAGGGATTCAGCCAGACTCTTGGATGTATCGGCAATCATGGGAAAGCGTAATCCCCGTAGATCGTCGTGGTCCTTTCTCCAGGCGAGGTGGACGAACTCGCTGTCTGTGGAAGCCGCATAGAGTACGGTATCCCTATCCCGGAATTCCGGGTACTGGCTGTTAAACTCCGCAATCTCTGTGGGACAAACGAAGGTAAAATCCTTGGGATACCAGAACATTACCATCCACTTACCGTCCTTTTTATGATCCTCATGGGTTACGGTTTCGAATTCCTTTCCCTTCTCCAGGGAAACTGTTGCCAATTTAGAAAACTCAGGAAAGCTGTCACCAATGGTTAGCATATCCACTCCTCTTTATTAAGAATTATTCTTACTAACAAGGAGCCTATCAAATCATCCGAAGCTGTACAAGCCCCGGGAATCTTAATACAATGGCCAGCACCGACAAAACCGAACTCCACGCGAAAGGAAGTAGATTATGGGTGACCTCATTCAGCCCCGGGTACTAAAGGGATTCAGGGATGTTCTTCCCGATCAGGAAGCAGCACGACGGAAGATTCTGGAAACCATCGAGGAGGTCTGCACGACCTTCGGGTTTGTTCCCATCGATACCCCAGCTCTGGAGTACTCCGAAGTACTTCTGGGAAAAGGAGGGGGCGAGACGGATAAGCAGGTGTACCAGTTCAGCGATCATGGAGGCAGGGATGTGGCCCTACGGTTCGACCTTACCGTACCCTTTGCCCGGTACATGGCCGCCCATAGCCGGGAGCTCTATCTTCCCTTTAAACGCTACCACTTTGGCAAGGTGTACCGGGGAGAAAACACCCAGAAGGGACGATACCGGGAATTCATGCAATGCGATTTTGATTGTGTGGGGGTAGATTCCCCTGCAGCGGATATGGAGATTCTCCTGATGATGCACCGGGCCTTTACCCAACTGGGTATCCGGGGTGTGGAGATTCGCCTGAGCCACCGGGGCATATTCAACCGGTTCCTGGATCACCTGGGAGTCCGGGAAAATTCCGTAGAAATCCTTCGCAGCGTTGATAAGCTGAAAAAAATCGGCCGGGAAAAGACCCTGGACCTGCTCCGGAGCCTGGTTTCCGCCGAACAGGCCGAGTCCATCCTTTCCTTTATAACCCCCCGGGATTCGAACGCAGAAACCCTCGCTGCCATGGAGGATCTGGCCGGAGGACCGGGAGAAGACAGCGGCCGGGTATCGACCATCCTATCCTGGGCAGATTCCCTCGGCCTGGGTAGTTCATTCATCCTGGATCCGTCCATCACCCGGGGACTGGATTATTACACCGGTATCGTCTACGAGACCTTCCTCCAGGAGATTCCGGAGATCGGGTCGGTGTGCTCAGGGGGACGGTACAATAACCTTGCGGGATTGTATACCAAGGAACAGCTTCCCGGGGTAGGAAGCAGCATCGGCCTGGACCGCCTGGTAGCCGCCCTGGAGGAGCTTGGCCGGCTGGAGGATCAGAGCAGCGCAGCCGATGTTATCGTCTTCTGCATGGATGATTCCCTGATGGCCCAATACCTCGGGGTGGCTCAGGCCTTTCGGGATGCCGGGTTCCGGGCCGAGGTATACCCAGAAAACCGGAAGCTCGGTCCGCAGTTTTCCTACGCAGAAAAGAAACACATCCCCCTGGGTATAATCCTCGGCGAAGAGGAACACAGCCGGGGTACCCTGCAGCTTCGGGATCTGCGACAGCGCCAGAGTATCCCCGGCCTCTCCCTGGAAGAAGCATTAGCCCGGGCAACGGAGCTTATTTCCTAGGGCGGTGCCCGGTATCCTCGGTAGATCCCCGGAAACACCGGTTTCAGGGCAGCTTCGACCCTAATACTCTTAATAGTTCTTGACGGATGCCTCAGAACACCTCAAAGTAGAGGTAATGGAAAAAAAAGTTTCAGGGGTTCACCCCCCGGGGAAGGTAATCCGGGCTCTCCGGCTGATGCTGCCCTGGGGGATACTGATTATCCTCAGTCTACCCCTCGCCGGCCAAGCCGGTGACGGGGCTGAAGCCCGGGGGGCAGAGATCGTAACCCTTTCGGGATACGATCAGGTCTACGATTTTGGTTCCTTTTCGGGAGTGCGCTGGAACACCGGTGATGAACCGGCGTACCGGCAACCCGGATACGACGATTCCGCCTGGACGACCGTTACCCTTCCGCATCAATGGGACAGCCATGATGAACAAAGCACTACAGCATGGTACCGGTTCTGGTTCCTCCCTCCTCAGGGTCCTCAAACCGCATCCATCTATTTAGAGTTGGGTAGAATCGCCGACTTCGATACTATCTATCTGAACGGTCATCGGGTGGGGGAAAACGGCGGTTTTCAGGATCCCGGGGCAGATGAACTCTACGATGTGGTCCGCCGCTACGAGCTCCCCCCGGCCTTCCTGAAACCAGGGGAGCCAAACCTCATCGCCCTGGAGGTGTCCTCGGGGAACCATAGCCGGGGAGGCCTGTTAACCGGCCCCTTCACCTTCGGCCCCCTGCGCCGCTTCGGCCGTACCACCAGCCCGGCGGACATCATCCAGATAGCCCTAACCAGCATGTACCTGCTCACGGGATTTTTTTTCCTCCTCCTGTTTTTCAAGAACCCCAAGGAGCTGAGCGTACTGGTATTCGGACTGTTTACCCTGGCGATTACCGTGTACTTTTTTCATAACTACGATGTAAAATTCCTGCTCTACCAGTCTCACTACAACCTCATGCGGCGCCTGCAGTTTGCCTCCCTCTGGGCAAGCTTCCCCCTATTTATGGTCTTCATTCTGACCTATTTTTCCGCCCCACTAAACAAACTCCACCTCGGGTATCTGGGTGTTTCCGGGTTAACCGTACTGACGGCCTTCCTGATTCCCGATGTTCACTATCTAAACTGGGTGAATCTCCGGTTTGTACAGATAACCTGGCTTGTCCCCATTGTGGTCATCCTGCGGACCATCCGCCAAAACTGGTACTCCTCCCCGGATACCCGGCCCCTCATCCGGATATTTTTAATCACCGTTCCTTTTATTGTCTTTGACATTCTCAAGGCCCAGGAAATTACCCTGCTGCAGCCCCTCCCCTACCTCAGCGCCTACGGGTTTGCGGTGTTCATCCTCGGCAGCGCGATAATCGTGCTCCACCGCTTCGCCCGGCTGGAGCTGGAGGTCCACCGTCTCGGACACCTGGCCAGGGTGGACCAACTCACCGGAACCTTCCAACGCAGCCATTTCCTGGAACAACTGGAGCGCTCCCTGGCCGGGGCAGTGTCCCTGAAACAACCCCTGTCCCTGCTACTCATCGACCTGGACCATTTCAAACACACCAACGATAGCCTCGGCCACCAGGCGGGAGATCAGGTGCTCCAGGAACTAGGAGCCATTTTCCAGTCCATGATCCGTACCCAGGATGCGGTGGGGCGGATCGGCGGGGAGGAATTTTTAATCATGCTGCCCAGCACCCCCCTGGAGGGAGGACGTCTCCTTGCAGAACGCCTCCGCGCCAGGGTCGAGGCCTCCCCGGTGCTCTGGCAGGAGCAGTCCATTCCCATAACCATCAGCATCGGAGTTTCCGGGTATCCCGGATGCGGATCCACCCCCCGGCAACTCATAGGGGCAGCGGACAGGGCTATGTACCAGGCCAAACAACAGGGCAGAAACAGGATAATCGTTGCCGAATGTGGGGATGACCGGCTACACTGAGAACCATGGATCCTAAACAGCTGCCCGTATACGCCCAGAGGGCCAAAATTCTTCAAGCCCTATCCGAACATCAGGTCATAGTCGTCGAAAGTCCCACCGGGTCGGGGAAAACCACCCAACTCCCCATCATCCTCCACGAGGCGGAATACGATCAGGGAGGACTCATCGGTATAACCCAGCCCCGGCGGATCGCCGCGGTATCGGTCTCTACCTATATCCAAAAACAACTTGCCGACCGGCCGGAGGGCTTTGCCGCCTATAAGATGCGATTTGAGGATCACACCACCCCCGATACCAAAATAAAGGTCATGACCGACGGGATTCTGCTTCAGGAGATGAAGGCGGATCCGATGCTCTCCCACTACCGGGTTATCATGGTAGACGAGGCCCACGAGCGCAGCCTGAACATCGATTTCATCCTGGGACTGTTGAAACGGGTCCTTCAGGCCAGGAAGGATTTTAAGGTCATAGTCAGCTCGGCTACCATCAACGCCCAGGTATTCAGCGACTATTTCGAAAACTGCCCAATTGTCCGAATCGACACCGTTAGTTACCCCGTACAGACCATCTACGCCCCTCCGGCAACCGACGGCGACCCCGAAGCCCTCATTCTCCGAGTGGTGGATATCGTTACCCATGTGCTGGAGGAACGAAGGGACGGCGACATTCTGATTTTTCTAAGCGGCGAGAAGACGATAAAGGATGTGATCAACCGTCTGTACGGCCTAACCTTTAGGAAAAAACTCGAAATCATTCCCCTCTATGGCCGGTTGTCCAAGGAGGAACAGGATCTGGTATTTCCGCCTCCCGCCAAGGGTAAAACCAAGGTGGTGGTAGCCACGAATATCGCTGAAACGAGTATCACCATCGACGGCATAACAACCATCATCGATTCAGGGCTGGCAAAGATTAACTACTATAACCCCCGCAGTTTTACCTCAAGCCTGGTGGAGAAACCCGTATCCAAGGCATCGGCAAATCAGCGCCTGGGCCGGGCAGGCCGCACCCAACCGGGCACCTGCTACCGCCTGTATACCCGGGAGGATTTTGAATCCCGTCCCCTCTACACCCAGGAAGAGATCTACCGCACCGACCTATCCGAGGTTGTCCTCCGGATGGCAGAACTGGGAATCCGGGACTTCACCTCCTTCGATTTTATCTCCAGCCCCGGCTCCCAGGGGATTGCAGGGGCAGTTGAAACCCTCTTCCTCCTGGATGCCCTGACTGAGGAAAACGAGCTCTCAAAAACAGGCCAGATGATGGCCCGGTTTCCCCTGCTGCCCCGGCATAGCAGAATCCTGGTGGAAGGAATCCTAGGCTACCCGTCGGTTCTGGAAGAGCTGATCATTGCCACATCCTTTTTGACGACCTCAAATCCCTTCCTTCTGCCCCAGGGGGAAGAGATGGAGGCCCGCCGGGCACACCACAGTTTCCGGGTGGCCGGGGGAGATTTTCTCACCTACCTCAAGCTCTACTATGCCTACCTGGAGAGTAAAAAACGTAGTACCTTCTGTGAACGCTACTACCTGGACCAGCAGACCATGGATGAAATCTTGAATGTCGCTGATCAGTTGAGTCAGATCGTCAGCGATTTCGGGGTGCCCATCGGCTCGGGAGGGCCGGTAAAACAGTATCTCTGCGGAATATCCAAGGGGCTGATCCAATTCATCTGTATCCGCAGCGGCCGATCCGGGTACCGCAGCCTTACGGCGGATCACATCGATATTCATCCGGGATCGGTATTATTCCGGGAGAACCCGGACTATATCGTGGCGGGGGAGATTGTAAAAACCAGCCGGACCTTCGCCCGGTCCGTGAGCCCCCTGGAGGCCCAGTGGCTCCCGGAGATCAACCCCGACCTGGCCTCGGCCCTGGCCGCCCTGGCCAAAAAAAATAAACAGGTCGATTCCCGGAGCGCCCGATCCCAGGACAGCCGTAAAAGCCGTGACACCACCTGGCAGGTCGTCCTGGGCGGAAGCATCTATCAGCTTCAGCAGCTCAAGGGGAAGAAGAAGATCCTCATTCTGCCCTGGGAAGATGCCCACCGCCTGGCGGAAAATCCCAACTACACCCTACCGCCCCAGCACCAGGCACTCCGGACCACCCTCACCTGGGGACGGTACCGCATCATGCAGGCCGAAAAACTATCTGCCGTACTCGGAATTGCCGGACGTTTGAATCCCCCTAAAGACATTTTAACCAGCGCCAACGGAACCGGGGATCTCCAGCTCTACGCCGATCAAAACCGGACGGCAAAACAGCTGGCCCTGATCGGAAAACTCGTGCCGATCAAAAAAAAGTCCAAGGATCTGGGCATGCTGGCCCTCTACAGCAACGGCGCCGGGGCCTATTGGATCAAACCGGCCCGGAACATCCTCCAGGGCCTCACCGAGAGCCTGGCCAGCCTGGATTCCCTGGCCGACGAACTGAACCCCCGGGAACACCGGGCCATCATCGATACCATCAACAGCCGGTATAGATGGCTCACCAGCCTCCTGGAGGAGCGCTGACCACTAGGAGCATCCGCAACTGGCCGTCACCTTCACAAAATGAGACACTCGGGGCGCCTAGCAGCCCTCCCGGAGACACTGCATGACCACCGGATCCGGAACCGGCTGCACCATGGTCTTGGCCAACCGCCGCTGGAGAACGAACCGCACCGTCCCCGACTGCTTCTTTTTGTCCTGTTTCATGGCTTCAAAGAGCGCGGCGGGATCTACCCCCCGGGCAGCCAGGCGGTACCCGTAGCGGTTCAACACATCCTCCACCCGCCGAGCGTACTGCTCATCGGTGACCCCCAGCAGGATACCCAGACGCATGGCCCGCTGGATCCCCCATGCCACCGCCTCGCCGTGGGTCCAGGTTCCGAATCCGGTCACCGCCTCCAGGGCATGACCGAAGGTATGACCCAGATTCAGGTAGGCCCGGATACCCGTTTCGGTAAGGTCTGCTTCCACTATCCGGCCCTTCACCGCGATGCTCCGGCGCACCAGCTCGTCAAGAACCCCGGGATTACGGGCCATGACCTGGTCATGACGGTCTTCGAGGATCTCCAGCAGCTGGGGATCATCCAGTAAGGCGCTCTTAATGACCTCCGCCAGGCCGCTCCGGTATTCGGACTCGGGTAGGGTGCGTAAAAATTCCGGAGCAATCCGTACCTCTTCGGCGGGATAAAAGGTCCCCACCATGTTCTTATACCCCCCGAAGTTCATACCCGTTTTACCCCCGAAGGCGGCATCCACCATGGCCAACAAGGTGGTGGGAACCAGAATAACCCGGCAGCCCCGCATGTACACCGAGGCTGCAAAGGCGGTCAGGTCCGTAACCACCCCGCCTCCGAGACCGATAAACAGGGCATCCCGGCCGAGGCCGATATCAAACCCTCGCTGAAGAACCCCGGCAATACTCTGCCACTCCTTCGCCTTCTCTCCGCTGGCTACCCGGTACAGATACGCCCCCCGATTCACCACCAGACCCCGGTACGCCTGATCAAAGGAACTCGACAGAACGTCATAGACATTCTGATCCGTTACCACCAGTGGCAGGTCCTCGGGAACCTCCAAACAGCCTGCAATATCCGTAAATACTACCCGGCTGGTCTTTCCCGCCAGATTAAAATCTAAATGCTCCATAACCCAAGACTATAGCCGAATTGACCGCCCTGGGCCAGTCTGCTACTATTCCAACCATGAAAATGACCCGCTTCCTTGTCTTTGGGGGGATTCTAATGCTCCTCCTTAGCTCCCTTCACCTGGGAGCCCAGGCCGATTCCGATGCTCAGAGCGCCTTCTCCGCCGCTGTGGAACGGCGTATCATGCATATCCAGGATTTTGAGCCCGTTCCCGGAGATATTTACCGCCTGCTCATCGACTTCGGTTCCAGCATCGGCGAGGCAAGCAACTCATCCGCCTACGATCTAATCCTCCAAGAGGACCACACCCTCAAGCTGCCCTTTATCGGCACCATGAATGTCCAAGGCCGGTCCTTCAGTGACATACGCAGCCGGATAATCACCCAGATAGAGCAGAAGGTTCCTGCGGTGCATGTTGATTTCGCCCTCCGGGCTCCGGCCCTCTTCGAAGTGTTTGTTTTCGGCGCCGTGAGCCAATCGGGCCTGATTCCGGCCTCGTCCCTCACCCGGGTCAACGAGGTACTCCAGCGGGCCGGCCTTATTCCGGGAACCTCTTCCACCCGAACCCTGGAGCTCCAGCGAAACGGCCAAAAACAAACCCTGGACCTCTTCCAATTCAGCGAGTATGCCCGGCGGAATCAGAATCCATTCCTGCGTCCGGGTGATCAGATCTTTGTCCGCCGGGCTGAACACCAGATCAGTATCACCGGGGAGATCGCAGTTCCCGGACAGATGGAGTTTGTCCCCGGAGAAACCCTTGCTCAGATCATCCGCTACGCCGGGGGCCTGAAGCCCACGGCGGACACGGGGTACATCACCCGGAAACGGCTGACCCCCCAGGGAACCTATGAGATCCAGCGGATCGAAAACCCGGACCTGGAGGATATTGACCTCCAAAATGGCGACCAGATAATCATCCCCTCCACCGCCGGAGACAGCGCTCCGGTCATAGTCCACGGCGCCGTGGCAGGCAAGGAAGCCAGCGGATCGGATCTGCGCAGCCTCAGCTCCACTTCCCTTGCCCTGGAGGTTTCCTACCGCCCGGGCATGAGTCTGCTAACAGCCCTGGAGCTCGTGGGAGGTCCCACGGTATTCGCGGACTACGAACGGGCCTATTACATCTCAGGAGATGATAAAACCCGTCAGCCCCTGACCGATCTTCGGGAGATATGGGAAACCCGGGACAGCTCCAGGGACTTCCAGCTCCACCCCGGAGATACCCTGGTTATTCCCATGAAGGTTCTCCGGGTCTTCGTTACCGGAGAAACGGTTCTGACCACCGGGGGCGGCCGGGAATCCTTTCAATGGATAGAAGGGTTTACCGTCAGGGATTATCTGGATTTCGCCGGCGGGGTAAATCCCGAGACGGGGAACCGGAACAATGTGGGCTTTCTTCAGCCCGACGGTTCGGTAGAACGGGTGAACCTGGAGACCAGTGTTCCCCCGGGGGCCATTATCTTCGTTCAAAAGAACGGGTGGGAGAATTTTAAGAACTTCATGGCAAGCGACATCATGACCACCATCGGCTGGATTACCACCATTCTCTCTGCAACTGCGTTGGTTATTAATACCATCGACCTGATAATCAACTGATGTGTTCTCCCTCTAGGCAGAACACGGGTATAGGCACAACACCGTGTGTTAGTCGACATTGGCCGCTACAACCCTGGGATAGTATACGCCGGCATCATCACTCACCGGTTCATTCTAATTCCCACAGCCCAAACCTGATCGGATATAAAAATGCCCCGGTCCTGGGCGACCGGGGTCTGGTTCTATGCTGCTAACCCTAGGGGGTATTCCATGGGGTGCCCGGGCATTTCAGCTTCAGCCGGGGTTTAGAGTCCTCGGCTGGGGTACTACATAGCCTTTTCTGCCACGGGTAAAATGGAATCCACAATCCGCTGCACGAAGGGGTCTACTATCGAGTAGGTCCTCTTGTTTCCCTTTACCTCGGATTGCACAATCCCCTTATCCTTGAGAACCGCCAGGTGCTGACTGATAACGGGTTGAGGTTGATTCAGACATACCCAGAGTTCGCTTACGCAGGGATCCTCCTGTTTGGAAATCATACAAAGAAGCTTCAGGCGGATGGGATGTCCGCAGACCTTGAGCTTCTGAGAATAATCATCCATAAGCTCCTCGGGACAGAGTGAACCAACGGATTCATCCTGCTGATCAACGTGGTATTCTGAAATCGATTCAACCTTAGACATAACAACCCCTAAGAAACTGCGGCCTTTTCCGACGTTTTAGCATCCGACGCCCCGGTCCCTGAATCAGAACCTGATCCGGCGGTTGAGGCCGTGCCTTCCTTGGCAGACCCTTCTTTGCCGGTGCGGCTACTCCCCGAGGAGGATTTCCCCGCCTTATTATCCGTTACATAAAATCCGCTGCCCTTGAAGATAACCCCCAGACCGCCGCCGATGAGCCGCTTGAGTCCATCGGTTCCGCAGGAAGGACACTCGGTCAATACCGGATCGCTCATAGACTGGAATTCCTCAAATACGTGGCCGCACTGTGTACATTCATAATCGTAGCTTGGCATAATCCTACTCCCATATTATATATAGGATTTATTGTATATATCAATAGCTCCCGCTTAAATATACACAGAAAGGGGCCCTTCGGGCAAGTAGAGACCGGGGTTTTTACATGAACCCCCACCGGAATGAGGAAGATACAGCCCCCTCACCCCCAGTCCATCCGGACCGGTATACCCCGGGACCGAAGGTGTTCCTTTATCTGGGTGACCGAATAGTCTCCGAAGTGCACCATCGAGGCAACCAGAGCCGCGTCAGCCTTCCCGGAGGTCAAGACCTCCGCGAGGTGCTCGGGGGTTCCCGCTCCCCCGCTGGCCACCACGGGAATTCCCACTGCCTGAGAGATTTTTCTGGTTACCTCCAGGTCGTATCCGTCCTTGGTACCATCGGCGTCAATGGAATTCACCACGATTTCTCCGGCTCCCAGCTGCTCGGCTTCCTGTGCCCAGGTTACAGCGTCAAGGTCTGTTTTCACCCGGCCGCCGTTAATCATGACCCCGTAGCCCGAGGGTTTATGGGGATCAGCGAAAACGTCCATTCCCAGGACAATACACTGAACCCCGAAGGCATCAGCCCCCTGGCGGATAATTTCCGGCTTCTTGACCGCCTGGGAGTTAACCGAAACCTTCTCTGCGCCGGCCAATATAACCCGCCGCATATCTTCCAGACTCCCAATTCCGCCCCCGACCGCGAAGGGAATAAAAATTTCCCGGGCTACCCGGCTCACGACCTCCACCATGATGCCCCGGTCCTCGCTGCTGGCGGTAATATCATAAAATACCAGCTCATCCACCCCGGCCTGATAATACATCCTGGCCATCTCCACCGGATCTCCGATATCTACGTTCCCCTGGAACTTAACACCCTTGGTTGTCTTACCGGCCCGGACATCCAGGCACACCACAACGCGTTTTTCTAACATGGCACTCTCCTTAAAATGAGGGACCGCAGAAGTTTCCCAAGAGCCGCAACCCGTACTCCCCGGATTTTTCCGGGTGGAACTGAACGGCCACCAGATTTTCCCGGCTCACCCCGGAAGAAAAGGGAAACCCGTATTCGGTGGTGCAGAGAACCGAATCCGCCTCTTCAGCCTGGGGATAGTAGGAGTGTACGAAATAGAAGCTTCGATCCTGGGGTATACCGTGAAAAAGTCTCTCCGCCAGGGGATTCCCGGTGTTCCATCTCACCTGATTCCATCCGATCTGGGGTACCTTGAGATCGGAGATCCTCCGGTCCGTGAATTCCTGGGAAAAGCTCCTGGCACGCCCGGGGACCAAACCGAGGCAGGCCGTGTTACGCTCGTCACTGCCGGAAAGCACGATCTGGCACCCAAGACAGATACCCAGGAGGGGTTTTCCGGTTGCAAAGAAGTCCCTGATCCCCTCATCCAGCCCCGTGGAATGCAGTTCATCCATGGCTGACCGCGCCTCCCCCACTCCCGGAAAAATCAGTTTATCAAAATCCGCCAATTCTTCTGGGTTGTTTGAAATCCGGTAGGATACTCCGAGGTGGCCCAATGCAGTTTCCACACTCCGAAGATTACCGGCCTTGTAGTCAATTACGCCAATCATGTGACAACTCCTTTACGAGGTGCATCAGGTTATCCGGGCCCGCGGGCACCCCAAGGGCGAAGACCCCCTGAACTCCCCGGGTCTCAAAGAGTACCCGGTTTCTCAACTGTTGGGAAGTAAGGGGCAAAAGTCCCCGCCGGGTCAGGGAGGAGAGCAACAGCCGGAGGGAGGCAGAACGGGAACGCTGCCAGGCATCGATTACCGCCTGTCCCGATTCTTGGCCCGAAGATTCATCAAGAGGTGATTCTTTGGCAGACCATTCAAACCGGGGTTGTACCCAGATATCCAGGAACCAGGGGGAGGCTCCGTCATCGGATGGTCCATCCGACCCGTCAGTGGTTGCGCCGCTTCCCCGGGGGAGGACCTGGACCGTGGAATCACCCCAGGCGCTCCGGAGAGAAAAAACAGCCCACTCCTCTACCAGTCCGGAGGATCCCTGTCCCGAAGCGGGATTTGAAATCTGCATTCCCAGCCGGAAGCTAACATCATCCTGGGTGTCCAGGAAGCGTGTAATACCGCCCACCGGCCCTGCATTCCTAGCAAGTACGGTAGAACCCCGGGACTCCCGGGTGCCGCCTCGGCTTTCCGTCTCCCGGAAGGGATCCACCGCCAACACCCCGGTTTCCAGGATACGGATTCTTATCCCCTGGGACGGACCCAGAGTCCCCGCGCTCCCCCGACTTTCGTCGGAACCAGAGGTCTGAGGGGCCGAAGAGGGACTATAAAAGGTTCTTGCCCAGGGGTAACCGTCAAGCCCCGCAGGCCCCTCCTCCCATCCCTGGGAAGCCAGGTACGCCCCAACCCAGACCCGGGGAATATCCCCGAGGATGACCATCTGGAATCCCTGCTCAGGAAATCCTGTGGCTTCGTTCAGGCGGATACCGGAGATCAAAAACACCTCGTGAATACGCTGCCGCAGACCGGGATCGGTCATTACCTGGGTCAGGGAATCGGCCACCGGGCCGGTATCCAGTCCGGCGGAGGAAAGAAGCCCCGACTCGGGGGTTAGGCTCCGAAGCAGCAGGGACCATAACCCCGGATCCTGCTTCAAATCCGCCTTCAAGGCGATCTTCGGCAGGCCCCCGTCCCAGGACTGCTCAATAAAATCCAGGTACTCCCGGGACTCGCCCCGGGGCAGACTCGCGCACCCGGTCCAGAGCAAAGCTACCATGGTCAATGCCAAAATCGGTCCCACCCTCGGGCCGGCCATAAAAAAAGCCGGGCGCCCCTTCCCGGCCCCGGCCTTCTTCTTCATACCCTAGAGCCTTTCCATAGAGAGGGTGCACACCGCGTCACCGCTCTCCAGGCTGGTGGACTGGACCTTGTCGGTGAGGATCAGGCGCTCACAGAGTACCTCCTCCTTGAGGTAATCCTCGAAGGATTCCAGGGCCTCGGATAATTCCCCTTGGGCTTGCAGGGTGATTCCGATGCGGTCGCTCACCTCGTACCCCGCTTCCTTACGGAGGTTTTGTATGCCCCGGACCAGGTCCCGGACCAATCCTTCCTGGCGCAGCTCTTCGGTCACCACGGGATCCAAGGCTACCGTCAGACTGCCCTCGTTGAGAACCTTCAGACCCTGCTTCTCTTCCCGCTGAACCAGGATGGAATCAATGGTTATGTCTATGCTCCGGCTGCCAAGATCCAGGTTCAGGGTGGCGCCGTCCATGAGCCCCTGAATATCCTCGGGTGTTAATCCGGAGATTTTATCCGCCGCCGCCTTCATATCCTTGCCGAGTTCTTTTCCCAGCTCCCGATAGTTGGCCTTGGCGCTGTATTCCACCAGATCCTCCTCGTTATCCCGGAAGATCACTTCCTTTACGTTCAGTTCGTCCCGGATGATGTCTTCCATCTCGATGAGGACATTCTTTTCGTCCCGATCCTTGGTAACCAGGTGCAATCCGTTCAGGGGCTGGCGGATCTTCAGGTTATGCATGCTCCGGATCGCCCTGCCCATGCTCACCGCCTGCTGGGTGAGGTGCATTTTCCGTTCCAGGGCGGGATCACGGCGACCGGCAATGACCTGGGGATAATCGCAGAGATGCACGCTCATGGGCATCTCCTGGGTGCGCAGATTCTGATAAATTTCCTCGGTAATAAAGGGAATTACCGGAGCTGCCACCTGCATGAGCCTGAGCAGCACCGTATGCAGGGTCTGGTAGGCCTGGAGTTTATCGCTGTCATTCTCGCTCCGCCAGAACCGCCGGCGGCTCCGCCGGATATACCAGTTGTTTAGCTGGTCGATAAATGCTACCAGGGGCTCCACGGCCTTTTGCAGATCGTAGCCGTCCAGGTGGTGGGTTACGGTTTCGACCAGGGTTTCCATCTCCGATAGCACCCAGGTATCCAGGGGGTTTGCCGGCAGATCCGGCGCCCCTTCGGGTTGGATGTCGTCAATATTGGCGTAGGTCACAAAGAAACTGTAGGCGTTCCACAGGGGCAGGATTACCGATTTCAGGACCTCCCGGACCCCCTCATCGGTGTACTTCAGGTCTTCTGCCCGGACCACCGCCGAGTTCATTAAAAACAAACGCAGGGCATCAGCCCCGAAGGTATTGATAACCTCCACGGGATCGCTGTAGTTCCGTGCGCTCTTGGACATCTTCCGACCGTCCTCGGCGAGCACCAAGCCGTTCACAATTACGTTCTGAAAGGCCGGTTTATCAAAGAGCGCGGCGGCCAGAACGGTTAGGGTATAAAACCATCCCCGGGTCTGATCCAAGCCCTCGGATATAAACTGGGCGGGGAAATTCTGCTCGAAGAACTCTTTATTCTCGAAGGGATAGTGGTTCTGCGCATAGGGCATGGCCCCGGATTCAAACCAGCAGTCCAAAACCTCGGGAATCCGATGTTTTGTACCGCCGCAGCTGCATTTCCAGGTTAGGGGGTCTACGAAATGTTTATGGAGATCCGATACGGTCTGCCCGGTTTTCTCCTCAAGCTCCTGGATGCTGCCCAGGCACTCCACATCCTCGCAGGTATCGCATTTCCAGACGGGAATAGGATTTCCCCAGAAGCGGTTCCGGCTGATTGCCCAGTCCCGGGCGTTCTCCAGCCATTTTCCGAAGCGTCCCTTCTGGAGGTGAGAGGGAACCCAGGATATCTGATCGTTGGCATTGAGCATGGAATCCTTAATGCGGTCGATTCTAACGAACCAGCTGGATATAGCCCGGTAGATGAGGGGTTTTCCGGTACGGTAACAGTGAGGATAGCTATGCAAATAGTTCTCCCGCTTGACCAGCTTCCCCTTGTCTTTGAGCCACTGAATGATAGGCTTATCCGCATCCTTTACAAAGAGTCCCTGGAAATCCGGGATTTCCGGAAGGAATTTACATTCGGCATCGATGGGACAGATGACCGGCAGTCCGGAATCCTTGAGCACCTGGTAGTCATCCTCACCGAACCCTGGGGCGATGTGGACAATACCGGTACCGTCCTCGGTGGTCACATAGTCCGCGAGATAGGTGGTGAAGGCACCCTGGTCATGGAGCTCGGAGAAATAGGGGAAGAGGGGTTCATAGCGCCAGCCGGCGAGATCGGTCCCGCTGTACCTGGCTACCACCTCGTAGTCCGCTTCATCCTTGTAGTAGGCAGAGAGGCGTTCCTCAGCCATGATGTAATAATCCTCCCCATCCCGCACCCTGACGTACTGGATCTCGGGTCCGAAGGCCAGAGCCAGGTTGCTGGGCAGGGTCCAGGGGGTAGTGGTCCAAGCCAGGAAGTAGGTAGTACCGCCGCCGGAATCCAGGCTGTTCCCCTGGGCATCTTCCTGCACCGTGAATCGTACGGTTACTGCCGGATCGTGGACGTCCTTGTACCCGCCGAGATTAACCTCAAAATTGGACAGAGGGGTGGCCAGGGCCGGGCTGTAAGGAAGAATGTAGTGCCCCTCGTAAATCAAGTCCTTTTCCCACAAACTCTTGAACACCCACCAAATGGACTCCATGTATTGGGGATCCATGGTTTTATAATCATGCTTGAAATCCACCCACCGGCCCATCCGGGTAACCGTTTTTTCCCATTCGCTGGTATAGCGCAGGACAATCCCCCGGCATGCCTCATTGAACTTATCAATCCCATAGGCTTCGATTTCGCTTTTTCCGCTGATTCCCAGTTCCTTTTCCATTTCGTACTCAACAGGCAGACCATGACAGTCCCAACCGAAGCGGCGAACTACCCGTTTGCCCCGCATGGTCTGGTACCGGGGAATAATGTCCTTGATAGTACCGGGGACGAAGTGGCCGAAATGGGGAAGACCTGTGGCGAAGGGAGGACCATCGTAAAATACATAGTCTCCCGAATCTGCGTTTTTATCTAACGATTGTTCAAAAACCTTATGTTGTTCCCAAAAAGCAAGAATTCCTTCCTCCATTGCCGGGAAGCTGACCTTAGGGTCGACGGGCTTATACAAAGCATCCTCCTCATTGTTGTGCACCATGGATTAGGCGTGCCTGTATAGTACCGGTTCGGAGAAAGGGTGGTCAAGGATGGCCGGGGGGCGGGCCAGAGCTGACCGGGAGCAGACGGGGTTACTCCCGGTAGCTGACCGGGGGAGGATGAGGTTTCTCCCGGGGGCCGGAGCTGACCGGGAGCGCTCCCGGCACCGCCCCTACCGCAGGAACCGGTACACACCGCCCCAGCGTTCTGGGGACAGGGCGCCTTGATCCACCTGATCCCGGAGTTCCCGGCAGCGATCGATATAAAAAAGCACCACCGGATCAGCAGAAAGCTCGGTATCCAGGCTATGGGGCCCAACCTCTCGGTAGATATGGGCATAGAGGGATACAGCCCGGTGAAAATCGCCCATCTTGTACACCCGGTATGCAAGATCGTACCGGGGCTGAAACCGCTGTTTCATGGCCTTAACCCAATCGGGATCCGCATCGTAGACCTCATAGATGCTCACCGGCAGGGCCTTCCCTTTTACCTGAACCCGGTCGATAAACCGCAGGGTTCGGGGTTGCTCTAACCGGTTCAGAACATCCTCGGAGATGATGCACCGCACCTTGTAGTGTCGGGTAAGACTCTCAAGCCGGCTGGCCACATTCACCGTATCTCCTACAATGGTATAATCCATCCGGGAATGACTGCCGATATTCCCCTGAACCACCGGTCCGAAACTAATCCCGATACCGATATCCAGACGGGGCAGTTCCCGGGCGATACGATCCCTATTCAGATCCTGGAGGGCTTTTTCCATGGCTACCGCCGCATCCACTGCCTGGTCGACCGACTCAAACTGCGCCATGAGACAGTCCCCCATGAGTTTATCGATATCACCCCGGTGTTCACGGATACGATCGTTCATGGTCCGGAAGAAGGTATTCAAGAGCCCGACCACCTCCTTGGCTGAGAGCCTCTCGGACAACTGGGTAAAGTTCCGGATATCGCAGAACAGCACAGCAAGCTCCTTCCCTTGGGGCAGCCAGAGGGTGGGATCATCCCCGGAATCCACCCCCTGGGCTAGGCCGTCCTTGGTATACATGCGGAAGATCTTGGATTGCTGCCGGGTTGTCTGGTGCAGACGAACCATCTCAAAATAGCGCTCCGTACCCCGGGCTACCTCACTCTGGAGCTCCTGGATGAGCTTGGGCAGCCCCCTTCGGCGGCGCCGGCTATTCACCAGCCGGGATATCAACCCCGGCTGCCTCCAGACGAAGTCGATCCGGCTGAAGGGTGCGTTGTAGATCTCGCCTGCTCGGAAAACTACCTGATCCTCCAGGAACACATCCCTTAGAACCTCCAGACACCGGATGCTCCGGGCATTCGAATCACCCTGCCCGCCCTGGAAGGCCCTGCCGTCCCCCAGCCCGCCCCCGCCGATCCCCCGCAGCTCCGACTCCCGGGGGGTACAGGGAATTCCCCGCAGCTCCAGCTCCCGGCGAGTACAGGAAATCCGCCGAGCCAGGGGCGAACCCTGAAGGAACAGTACATCATCCCGCCAACCGGTTTTCCACCCCTGGTGACCGTATGCCCGGTGAATCAGCATCTCAAGATCGAATCCGAACACGGCCTGGTCCGCCCTCAGAACCGAATACCCCTGGGCCTGAAGATCCGCCGTCAGAAGACCCTGGATGAACATGTCCATGGGACCGGGAAACAGCTCCAGGGCCTGGGGATACCAACCCAGCACGATGGACGCCCCGCTCCGGGAATAAGCCAGACACTCAGCCTGAAAAAACTGGGTCACCCGAGAAACATGGGCCGAAATATCCCGGACCACCTCCCCAGCAGGAATCAGGGAATAGAGGGCCCCCAGGCTGCTGTGGGGCAAAAACCGGAACTGCCGTCCCGCCGGACCGAAGATACGGTGGGTACCACCGGGCCCGCTCTGAGCCATCAGGTTCCGGAATAGCACCGCGGTATCTCCGGTCGAAATCCAATGTCCCGGTTCATCCAAATCATCCCGGGACACCGATACCCCGTGGAATAGATCCTCCCGGGCTATCCCGAGGTGGGTTAGGGCATAATCGGCCAGGTGGGCCCCGCACTCCCCCGCTAGCCCCGGGTTCTGCCCAAGGATGCCGGGCTGGGTTGTAGAATCAGAAAGAAGGTCCTTCGGTAAAATCATACTTATAACAGTATAGCCATTTATCGAGACTTTAGGGTAATTCTAGGGTGATTTTAATGCCCCAACCCGGTTCATGTTCCCGGTGATCCGGATGCCCCCAGGTCCCCTCCATGGCGGTTTAATTTGCTGAAATCACTCGGGCGTAGTATAGTGACCTCCATGGCAGAAAAAGAGCGTATCCTGTTTCTATACCTACCCACCGGCGGCGGACATATAGCCGCTGCCCGGGCCCTCCAGCGGGAGATAACCAGCAGCTATTCCCCCGATGAGGTGGAGCTGTTTCTCCTCGACGGATTGAATCCCAACAGCAGGGTTCAGCGCGCTCTGGTGGAGCAGGGGTATCAGTTTTCAACCTTCACAGTCCCGATTTTATGGCCTCTGATATATCAGATGAGTCTGATTCCCTGGGTTATGCACGTCCACACCTTTGCTATGGTCCTGTACTCCACAGGACATATCCGTCGCTTCATCCGGGAACATAAGATCACCAAGGTGGTAAACCTGCATTTTCTACTCACCCGGCCCCTCTACCGGGCCTTGAGTCAACTGAAAAAACGCGGAATGCCCAGCCTTACCATCGTTTTGGACCCCTTCTCCTGCCACCCCATGTGGTTCTTCTACCAATTCATGAACATGATTGTATTCAGCACCAGGGCGTGGAAGGAGGCCAAGATTGACCTCTTTTTCTACCGTAAACGGGGTATCCTCACCAATCTTAAAAAACCGAAGGTCATGCGCTACCCGCCCATCCTGAATTCCCGGTTTAACCGGGCCATGGATCCGGGAGACATCCCCGCGGTCAAGGAGCACCTGGGGTTCACCCCCCATGAGCCCCTGGTGCTCATCGCCGGGGGCGGAGAGGGATTGCCCCAGGGTGAAGAGGTGCTCCAGGAGCTCCTCCAGGCACGGCTTCCAGTGCAGATCGCCATGGTCTGCGGAAAAAATGCTCACCAGAAACAGCGGGCCGAGGAAATCGCCGGTGCCTACCCGGATGCCCGCATTCGAATATTCGGATTCATCGATTTTATGTATGAACTGATGAACAGTGCGGACCTGGTAATTACCAAGGCCGGACCGGCTACCATCTTTGAATGCCTGCTCCTGTGCAAACCCGTTCTCCTGAGTCAGCGCCTCTACGGCCAGGAGCAGGGGAATGTAAGCTTCGTGGTTCGGAACGGTTTTGGATGGTTCCTGCCCGAACCCCGGGATCTGGTCGATCAGGTCCGCCGGATCATCGACAATCCGGAAATCCTGGAGGAAGCAACCCGGCGGATCCGGAACCGCAAACTGCGGAACGGAACCCCGGAAATCGCACGATACATTATGGAGTCTATGAAATGACCGCGGCGCCGTCTCCGCCTACCCTCACCCTGGGTCCCGGAAAGGATAAACTTCCCCGAAACCGTCATCCCTGGATCTTTTCAGGGGCCTTAGAATCATCCTCCAAGGCCCGGCTGTCCCTCTGGGAATCCGATCCCGCTGTCGCGACCCAGGCCGCCAGGGTACAGACCGCGGATCACCGGTTCATAGGACATGCCTGGGTGAATCCGCGATCTAAAATCGCCTTGCGGATGATCAGCTGGGATGACCAGCTGCCGCGAGAGGACGAATGGCTCCAGACCATGCTTCGCCGGGCCTTTGCCCTGCGCCGAGATCTGGGGATCGCCGAGGATGGCATCACCACTGCGGGCCGGTTGGTGTTCAGCGAGGGTGACGGGATACCCGGGGTGGTGGTGGACCGCTTCGCTGATTATTTGGTTCTGCAACTGGAAACCTACAGCGCCGAGGTCCGCCGGGACATGATAATCCGCGGACTGGAGGGCTGCGCCGGAGAGTTCATGCCGAACCTGAAGGGCATTCTGGAGGTCAGCTCGGGTGACGGCCGGGCCATGGAAGGCCTGCCGCCCCGGGAGGCCCTGGTCTGGGGCAGTCCGCCTCCGGATATGGTGCCGATTCGGGAATACGGCGTGCAGTCCTGGGTCAGTCTCGGCCTGAGCCGCCAGAAGACCGGGTTCTATACGGACCAGCGGGAGAACCGGCGGCGGGTTGCTGCCTATTCCCGGGGCTTGAATGTCCTGGATATCTGTAGTTTCACCGGCGCCTTCAGCACCGCCTGCCTGTCCGCCGGGGCCGCCAGCAGCACCGCGGTGGATACCAGTCAGGAAGCCCTGGACCGGGCAGTTCTCAATGCCCGAAGCTGGGAGGACAGGTTCTCGGTGGTACGAGAGGATGCCTTTGAGTTTCTCCGGAATCTCGCCCCCGAAAGCCAGGACATGATCATCCTCGATCCGCCGAAGCTGGTTCCCAGCCGGAGAATAAAAGACCGCGGCCTTCGAGCCTACAAGGACGGGAATCTCCATGCCTTGGCGGCCCTCCGCCCGGGGGGCTACCTTGCCAGTTTCAGCTGCAGCGGTTTAGTCACCCGGGAGGATTTTGTCGCCATGATTCAGTGGGCGGCTAAAGACGTACAGCGGGATGTTCAGATCCTCGAACACCTGTCCCAGGCGCCCTGCCACCCCGTCCGGACCAGTTTTCCCGAGGGGCTCTACCTGAAGGGAGTCATCGCCCGGGTCCTTTAAGATCCCCCCGGTTATATCCCCCAGTATGCTCTCCTGTTCCCCTGGCGTACCCTAGAACCCCCGTCGGCTTCTCTAAAAAGAGCCCGGTGTGCGTACAGCCCTTCTGAGGACCTAGGCGGTTGAAACGAACACCAGACCTTGCGGGGTAACCTGTAGTCCCCCTTCAGGGGATGGGCTGCCCTTAGGCACCCTTACAATCATCAGCCCACCAGGAAATACACGATTTTTCCCTCCGCCTTGAAGCAAAACCCCACTTTCCCATGGAAACAATCATATCCACCCCGGACCTAGGCCGGGGGAATTGGTAGATCCAAGGAGGTTTCTATGAACAAACAACAATCCGGCACATTCTTAGGGGCGGTGCTTCTCTGTCTTCTGGGGATTTTGAGCTGCGCCGACCAGCCGATGTTGGAGAAGAATCAGGGCAGCATCCGCGTTCAGCTTGTCCCCGGCTCAGGAAGCCGATCCAGGGCCGTCCTGGGACCGGAACATTCATCCCTCATCGCCAATGGGTATGAGGTCTTCGCCTACAGTCAGGATGGCCAGGGAACCTGGTCGGTAGCGGCGTCCTCCACCCTGGGCCCCGAGGGCTCGGCCATCCTGCCCCTGGAGGCCGGAGAGTATCAAATCAGCGTACTGGCAGGAGTGCGCCGCAGCTCGACTGCTAAAACAACCCTGCTTCTAGGCAGCGCCACCGCCCCAGCCCCAGTAACCGTCACCCCGGGGCAACGCACCTCCGTGTCCCTCACCTTGTTTGCCATTGATCTGACCGTTTCGGTTCCCGAATCAGCTCAATGGGGCGATCTGATTTCCGTCCAGGCACAGGGGTCCACCCGGAACACCGGTGTGGGTATGTCCCTCAGTGGTCCATCCGCCTATGATGGCCCGAGGATTAAATCCACGACCCTATGGGACGGGTACCAGAATTTCTCCCAGCCCGAGGGGACACCTGATTCCTGGTCAGCCCAGATGGAGATTCTCCTGCCCAATACCCTCACCGAGGCCGATATCCAGTTCTTCGGCGCCGCCGTCATCCTATTACCCCAGGGAAGCTTGGGACCTGTCCTGCCCCTGCCGGACACAGCCAACTATACCTGGAAGTGGCCGAACCGCCTGGACATGACGGATGACTGCCCCCTTGTTCCCCTGGTCTACCGTGTCCTACCGGTGACGCCCCCTGATACCGGCCTAGAGCTTCTAGTTCAATGGGAATAGCCTAGAACGGGGTATATTATAAATTTCTAATATTCAAACATTGACATATTGATAACATGGTATTAATATAGATACATAAATATCGAATACCAGGAGTCAACCATGAAGTACCTTGTCATCGGCGGTGTCGCCGGCGGCGCAACCACCGCTGCCCGCCTTCGGCGGTTAGATGAACACGCTCAGATTATTATTGTGGAACGCGGAGGATACATCTCCTACGCTAACTGCGGCCTTCCCTACTACATAGGCGGGGTGATATCCCAGCGGGACCGTCTATTCGTCCAGAGCCCCGAAAGCTTCAAGGAGAACCTCAATATCGATGTTTGGATTCACACCGAGGCCCTGTCTATCCAGCCGGAAAAGAAGCAGGTGAGGCTGAAACATCTAGAATCCGGGAAGACCTGGGATGAGTCCTACGACACCCTGGTTCTTTCTCCCGGTGCAGAACCGGTCCGTCCGCCGATTCCCGGGATCAACAATCCGGGCATCTTTACCCTTAGGGCGGTGAAGGAAACAGATGCCATTTTCCGGTTCCTGGAAGACAATAAACCGAAGCGCGCCGTGATCCTAGGCGCCGGGTTTATCGGCCTAGAGATGGCGGAGAACCTCCACCGTCGGGGACTCTATGTAACCATCGTGGAGATGGCCCAGCAGGTCATGAATGTGGTGGATTATGAGATTGCAGCCCAGGTTCACCAGCATCTCCGAAGCAAACAGGTTGAGTTCTACCTGAACGACGGGGTCACCGCCTTCACCCCACTGAATAAACGCCCAGGGGAGGCCTCTCCCGGCATGGAGATTACCCTCTCCAGCGGAAGAACCATCACCGCAGACATGGTTATCCTTTCCATCGGAGTACGCCCGGAGAACAAACTTGCCAAGGAGGCTGGTCTTACCATCGGCTCCACCGGGGGTATTTGGGTGAACGAATTCCTTCAAACCAGCGATGATCACATCTATGCCCTGGGTGATGCGATAGAGTTTCCCAACCCCATCACAAATACTCCGGCCATAACCTACCTGGCGGGACCCGCCAATAAGCAGGCACGGATCTGCGCTGACAATATTTCCCAGGGGAACCATAAACCCTACAAGGGGGCCATTAACACCGCCATTGCCAAGGTATTTGACATAACGGTTGCCTCCACCGGTTTAAGCGAGAAGACCCTGACCAAGGAAGGCATCCGGTTTGAATCCATCATCACCCATTCATCCAGCCATGCCGGATACTACCCTGATGCCATGGCAATGACCCTGAAAACCCTCTTTGACAGGGAAACGGGCAGGATCTACGGAGCCCAGATCCTTGGGTACCAGGGAGTGGATAAACGTATTGACCTCATCGCTGCAATAATACGCCGCAACGGTACCGTTGAGGATCTCATTGATCTAGAACACGCCTACGCGCCGCCCTACTCCAGCGCCAAGGATCCGGTGCACATTGCAGGATACGTGGCGGACAATATCATGACCGGAAGAAGCAGGCATATCCACTGGCACCAGATCCAGGGCTGCGACCAAAACGAAATCCAACTCATCGACGTTCGTACTGCCGAAGAAGCAGGTCTTGGTACCATCGAAGGGGCAATCAATCTGCCCATCCACGAGCTGCGAAATCGCCTCGGGGAGGTGCCGAAGAATAAGACTCTGGTGGTCTTCTGCGGCGTTGGACAACGGGCATACATGGCAGAACGAATTCTTCGTCAGTCCGGTTTTGAGGATGTCTACAACCTTTCCGGGGGATACAAAACCTATGAATTCGCGGTACAGAAACAAAGCAATGAAGATATCTTCGCACGGGATATCATCTGGAAGGATGATCATATCTATCAAGCCGCTCCCCCGGATTCCCGAACATCCTCAGGTCCTGGGGATAGCCCCATGAGCCCGCCGACATCCCTCCAGGAAATTACACCTCTCGAGGTTGACGCCGTCGGCCTGCAGTGTCCAGGCCCGATCCTAGCCCTGAAAAAACAGATAGACAAGGCCCAGCCGGGGCAGCGTATCCGCGAGGTTGCCAGCGATCCCGGGTTTGCCAAGGATGTCGAGGCTTGGTGCACCATGACCGGCAATACACTCCTGGAGTTGGAGGAACATCGGGGAAGAATCACCGCCCTGGTGGAAAAAGCCCGCGCCCAGGACTCTCCGCCCCTGCACTCGAGCCGGGGCCCCCTTCCCGGAACCGAGTTAAAGAACCATGCCACCCTGGTGGTGTTCTCCGATGATCTTGATCGTGCCCTGGCAAGCCTGGTAATCGCCAACGGTGCCGCCAGCGCGGGGAAGCAGGTTACCCTGTTTTTTACCTTTTGGGGACTGAGCATTCTTAAGAAAACTGCAAGACCCCGGGTGCGGAAGGATCTCCTGGGGAAGGCCTTCGGCTGGATGCTCCCCGGAAACACCACCAAGCTCGGCCTGTCCAAAATCAATATGGGCGGCGCCGGAGCAGCCCTCATGCGCCGGCGCATGAAGGCCAAGGGTGTACAGAGTCTGGAACAGATGCTCACGGATGCCATAGATTCGGGGGTACGCCTGGTAGCCTGTCAAATGTCCATGGATGTCATGGGGGTCAAGCGCGAGGAGCTCCTGGACGAGGTAGAAATCGGAGGGGTGGCCAGCTACCTGAATGCAGCCTCCCAGGGTAATATCAACCTCTTCGTATAGCCGGGCCCTGGAAGGACCACCCCCCCCCTTCTCTCTAGGCCTAAAACCACCCTCCAGCCCCGGCATTTCTTGAAATCCGGGGCTGTTGTGTGTATAACTTGTGGTCTACATGAAATCAAAAACTATTATAACCATAAGCCGCATTCTCCTCGGATTATCCCTTATCCTGGTATTCGTCTTGAGTGTGATTCAACTGCCCGACACCTCCCTAACCGCCGGTAGGGACAAATTGTTCCACGGTCTAGCCTACACCGCCCTAGGAGCCCTGGCAGTACTATCGGTCTTCAGAAAGAGACACCCCATCCAAACCGTTCTCTTGTCCGCTCTGCTCTGCGCGGTCTACGGTGGATTCCTTGAACTGATCCAACAAAGCGTTGGGCGCACCTCGGATATCATTGATGCCCTGGTGAACAGCTTCGGTGCCCTCCTGGGCAGCCTCATCGGTCTTGGACTCCACGCCCTTCTGACCCACCGCACCTCCGTGAATGAGTAGCCAGTCCCGGCTTTTCTCTTGACAGAATCCCCCGGGATCGTCTATCTTTTGTCCACCTGCGACCATCGTATAATGGTATTACCCAAGCTTCCCAAGCTTGTGACGGGGGTTCGATTCCCCCTGGTCGCTTCCTATCCGAACAACTCCCTTCAACCTTGTTGCACTCTCCCGCTGATACATGCCATTATTTTTGACTATGAGTAAGCAATCCCATCCTCTGATACGCCTGCTTTCCTACCTAACCCCCTTTCGCGGAAAGGTAGTGCTTGCGAGCCTTTTTTCGGTCCTTAATAAGCTCTTCGATCTGGCCCCGCCGGCCCTCATCGGTGCAGCGGTAGATATCGTCGTCCAGGGAAAAAACAGTCTCATCGGCCGTCTCGGTTTTCCCGAGCCGGGAGACCAGCTCCTGGTCCTCGGGGGAGTAACCGCCCTCATTTGGATCCTGGAATCGTTCTTCGAGTATCTCTTTCAGGTGTATTGGCGGAACCTCGCCCAGCTAACCCAGGATCGCCTGCGCAAGGATACCTACCGTCATGTCCAAAACCTCGAACTTGCCTACTTTGAGGACCGCTCCACCGGGGGGCTCATCTCCATTCTCGGGGATGACGTAAACCAGTTGGAACGCTTCCTGGATCACGGGGCGAACGATCTCATTCAGGTAGCCGTCACCGTTCTGGTTATCGGAAGCCTATTTATGGTCTCTGCTCCGGAAATAGGATGGATGGCATTATTACCCATGCCCTTCATTATTGCAGGCTCGGTCTGGTTTCAAAAAAAGCTCACCCCGGGTTACGCCTCAGTACGGGAACAGGCAGCCTCGGTCAACGGCCAGTTGGTGAATAACCTGGGCGGGATTGCAACCATCAAAAGCTTCGGGACCGAAGAGTATGAGAACCGCCGCATTGCAGGTCTGTCGGAACACTACCGAAAGGCCAACGAAGGGGTCATCAAACTGAGTTCCGCCTTTGTCCCCCTTATTCGGATGCTTATACTCTCCGGATTCATCGGAATTTTAATCTTTGCCGGGTTAAAAACCCTGAGGGGCGACATGGAAGTGGGGCTGTACAGCCTGCTGATCTTTGTAACCCAACGGCTGCTCTGGCCCCTTACCCGTCTGGGTCAGACCTTTGATCTCTTTCAACGGGCCATGGCAAGCACCCGACGTATCATGAATCTCCTGGACACCCGGGAACATCTGCCCCGGGGTGACAAGCCCCTGGACAAGTATTCCATCACCGGTGCGTACAACCTCAAGGACGTACACTTCCAGTACCGGAGCGGCCCCCCGGTACTCAGAGGGCTGAGCCTCACCATTCCTCCGGGAAAAACCACCGGGATCGTTGGAGCCACCGGAGCCGGAAAGAGCAGCCTCATAAAACTCCTAACCCGGTTCTACGATGTTACCGCAGGGTCCATCACCCTGGACGGTATAGACATCCGGGAATACCGCAATGAGGATCTAGTGCATGCCGCAGGACTTGTTAGTCAGGATGTATTTCTGTTTCACGGGTCGGTGGCGGATAACATTGCCTATGGAAGCTTTCAGGCAACCGCGGATCAGATCATTCAAGTGGCGAAGCACGCCGAGGCCCACGAGTTTATCCGCTCCCTCCCCCAGGGCTACGAAACCCTGGTAGGGGAACGCGGGCAGAAGCTCTCGGGGGGGCAGCGTCAGCGTATCTCCATTGCCCGGGCGCTACTGAAAAATCCGCCGGTTCTTATTCTGGATGAGGCCACCTCGTCGGTGGATAACGAAACCGAGGCCGCCATACAGCGATCCCTCTTGCATATTTCCCAGGGCCGGACGACCATCGTCATCGCCCACCGTCTCTCCACCATCCGTCACGCCGACCAAATCCTCGTCCTGGACGCAGGAACCCTGGCCGAGCGGGGAACCCACCAGGAACTCATCCAGGCAGGGGGAATCTACGCAGGGCTGTGGAAGGTTCAATCCGGCTTGGCAGTGCAGTAGCGCAGAACCGGCGGTACGCTCCCATGGGTACGAACCCGTACCCTAGCGGGGTACCGCCGATACCGCCTCAGGCCTGAAGGTCCTCAATGTATCCTTCCATCTTCGCAATCAGCTCGGATAGTTCCTCCCGGCGCTGACGTTCCTGTTCGATATACTCTTCCTTGGCATTGGATAGGAAGGCATCATTACTCAACCGCTTCTCAATACCGCTAAGGGTCTTGGATTCCTTCTCAATACTCTTTCGAAGCCGGGCGATGGCAGCCTCCACATCGATATACTCACGGATATAGACGTACGCCTCAAACCCCACCCCCGGGGCCGCCAGGGCGCCGGTGGTATCCGGTTTATCCTGACAGTACTCCAGCACCTCGGTTCCGGTAAGCAACCGGATCAGCTCATCATGGGACTCGAAAAATTCCCGGTGGTGAAATCCCTCTTCAAACCGGAGGGAAAAGCGGATTTTCCGGGTAGGCGGAACGGTAAACTCACTCCGCAGGGTCCGTACCTTTCTAATCAAATCCTGGAGGGATTCAAAGGCCAGAGCCTCGCCGGGGAAGTCCCTCCAGTCTTCAGCCTCGGGAAAACCCTCGGCAATCAACGCCCGGCCAGATTCAAGACCAAGACTAGCGGCAATATCCGAATCTGCCACCTGGGGTAGTTTCTGGAAAATCTCCTCGGTCAAGAACGGTAGAAAGGGATGGAGCAGTTTCAGCGACTCTTCCAAGACATACATGAGAATGGAAACCGTCCTGTTCATCTCATCCTCATCCCCTGAACCCAGCCCCAGCTTGCTTGCTTCGATATACCAGTCACAGAAATCATTCCAGAAAAACTCGTAGGCCGCACTGGTGGCATCGTTGAACCGGTAGGTGTCCATGGCCCCCCGAACCTGGGCCGCACACCGGTTTAGGCGGTGGAGAATCCACCGGTCCACATCCCTCAGCCCCCCTAACTCACCCCTGGCGATGGACTGAACCCGATACAGGGTCCGGCCCTCGAGGTTCATCAGCAGGTAGCGGCTGGCATTCCATATTTTATTGGCAAAGCGGCTGCCAAGCCCAAAGGTTTGCTTATCCAGCAAGATATCCTGCCCCTGGGCGGCCAGGAAGGCCAGGGTAAACTTGAGGGCATCGGCGCCGTACTCATCCACAATCTCCAGGGGATCAATCCCGTTTCCCAGGCTTTTTGACATCTTCCGACCCTTTTTATCCCGAACCAGACCGGTAATGTAGATGTCCTTAAAGGGTACCTCACCCATGAACTCAAGGCTGGCCATGATCATCCTGGCTATCCAGAAAAAGATAATGTCATACCCGGAAACCAGGGCCGTGGTGGGGAAAAACCGAGCCATATCCTCGGTATCCTCGGGCCAACCCATAACACTGAAGGGCCAAAGCCAGCTGGAAAACCAGGTGTCCAAAACATCCTCGTCCTGACGCAACCGCCGACCCGCATTCCCCGGATCCTGGGTCGGATCAGTCCGGCTTACAATCATCTCCCCGGTATCTTCATCATACCAAACCGGGATCCGATGACCCCACCAAAGCTGCCGGCTGATACACCAATCACGGATATTCCGCATCCAGTGGGTGTAGGTATTCTCCCATTTTTTCGGATAGAAGGTGATCTTCCCGTCCTCCCAGGCCCTCAGCGCCTTCTGGGCCAGGGGCTGCATTCGAACAAACCATTGTTCAGAGAGGTAGGGTTCAATCACCGTATCGGTGCGGTAACAGTGACCGACCTGATGCACATGGTCCTCCGCATCCACGAAGAACCCCTCCTCCTCCATCCTTCGTACCACGGCCTTCCGCGCTTCTTGCATGGAAAGCCCGCGGTATTCCGACGGAACGGAAGCATTCAGGGTGCCGTCGGGGTTCATAATATTGATCAGCTCTAGGTCATGCCGTTTTCCGATTTCGTAATCGTTGGGATCATGGGCTGGGGTGATTTTAACGGCACCGGTACCAAACTCCCGGTCTACGTACCCATCAGCAATGATGGGAATCAACCGATCCGTCAACGGCAGCCGTACCTTGGTGCCTACCAACCCAGCATACCGCTCGTCTTCGGGATGCACCGCGATAGCCGTATCCCCCAACATGGTCTCCGGCCGGGTCGTTGCAATCTGAACAAACCCGGATCCGTCCTCCAGGGGGTACCGAAAGTGGTAGAGTTTTCCCTTCACTTCCTTAAACTCAACCTCATCATCCGACAGCGCAGATTGCACCCCCACGGACCAGTTTACCAGGTAGGTTCCCTTGTAGATGAGGCCGCGCTCATATAAGGAGACAAACACCTCTTTGACAGCATCGCTCAAGCCCTGGTCCAGGGTAAACCGCTCCCGGGTCCAATCGCAGCTCGCTCCGATCTTCTTGAGCTGATCCGTTATTATCCGATGGTGTTCTTCCTTAACCTTCCAGGTTTCATCCAGGAAGGCCCGGCGTCCCAGCTCCTCACGGCTGGTCCCATGCTTCCGCAGTCGCTTTTCTACGATGTTCTGGGTCGCGATTCCTGCATGGTCGGTACCGGGTACCCAGAGAGTAGGGTCGCCCTTCATGCGGTGGTAGCGAACCAGTATGTCCTGGAGACTATTGTTCAAACCGTGTCCGAGGTGGAGTACACCCGTGACATTAGGGGGAGGAATGACCACTACATAGGGGTTCTCACCGTCCTTCGGGGTTCTGGGCTGAAAATACCCCCCCTGCTCCCAGTAATGGTAGATCCGGTTTTCGAAGTCCCGGGGATTGTACGTCTTTTCAAGTTCAATGGCTTTCATAGCTCCTCCCTCTCATTTAGAAGGGGAGTGTATCAAAAAAAACAGCAGGCGTTCAAGAAAGCACCATTGAAGCCCTTCCCCCCTCACCCAGGGGATGGTAATCCGGTTCAGCCCCTGGCTGGTCGTTGCCTACCAGGAGTCACGGTAGAGCCGGTAGGTCTTGGTGCGTTCAAGCCCCAGATTAACCAATGCTCGGTTCATTCGATGGTTGTTCTCCAAGATCCAATTAGCCTCCAGGCGAATCCCCCGGGGAGCCAGGGCCTCGTACAGACTCATGTACAGCAGGGCATCCAAACCCCGGCCGTGGTACTCCGGCAGCACCGCCAGGCCGAAGAGACGGTAATCCCGTACCCGCGGCAGGGTTGTCAGCAGGTGAGTCCACCCGAAGGGCAAAAGCCTGCCCCTGGTTTTCTCCAGCACGAGGTTAAAATCAGGCCACCCCAGACAGAACCCCACGGGGCGCCCCTGATCCTCTACAAACCAGATTGCCCTGGGATCGATGATGGGCCGCAGTCGCTTTACCATATCCCCCATCACCTCTCGGCTCACCGGTACGTAGCCCCAATTCGCAGCAAGGGCGATATTAGAAATTTCGTAGATGGCGTCAGCCTCCCGGTCAATCCGCCGGGGATCAAAGGGCCGCAGGGAAAACCCGGGATTTCGCTTAAAGAATAGTTCCCGAAAGCGCTGATAGCGGTGGGGTATGGTGTAGCCGGTTTTGGCATCGGCTTGGTATGCATACAGATCCATTGCCTTTTCCAGACCAGCCATGATGAGATTGTCATGGTAATACCGGTAGTTGTAGGGGGTAAGAAACATGGCGGACTCATCAAACCCCTGAATCAACACCCCCCAAAATTCCGCCACCGGGTTAATGGGTCCGAGAATCCCCCGCAACCCCCGATCAGCAGCCCAGACCTTAGCACGGTCCATGAGAGATTTGGTTACCCTCCGGTCGTTCACCGCATCGTAGGCGCCGAATAGGGCAACCTGTTCCCCTTGGGACTCATTGAAGGCCCGGTCATGGTACACCATCAGCCGCCCCAGGGGCCTCTCCCGGGTGATGTCCTGAGAATCGTAGGCAAGCAAGAGGGTAAAATCCACACCATCCAGCATCGGGTTGGAGGATTGATATCCCCGACGTTCATCCGACCAGAGGGGCGGTACCCATCGGGATTCCTGGGCATAGAGCCGTGCGGGAAGACGATAGAACTGACGGTATAACCGGGGCGAATCAACCTCTAAGACTTGGTAGGACTCCATAACCGCGGTTACCGTGCCACGGTATCCCGGCTTCGGGAGATCCGTTGGAGCTTCCGGTAATACTGAGCCTGTTTGAGAACCTCATCAATATCCGAGCAGAACACACGGTTTTCCATGGCCCGGATTTTGGGATTTTTCATGAGCTCCATGAGAGCACGATCACCCTCGGGCTTGCTGAGCCCCACCATATGAACCAACTCCTTAGCCCCGAAGTCAAAGGTATGCGCCTCGTTGGCCTTTATGGGTATCCTGTTTTTCTCCAGCTGGATAAGCAGGACATCGTAGAGTTTTCCTACCGGATCGCTCAGGAGGGTATTAGCAAGCTGTTTGTAAATAAACCAGATCCGCTCGGAAAGCAGGGTTGTCAGTCGGGAAATAATCTGGGGTTGGGTTTTTACCATCCGGGCGAAATTTTCCTTCGTAACCGCCAGTAACACCGAGTCCTCAAAGGCGATAGCGCTGGCACTACGGGGTTTATTTTCCAGGAGAGCCATCTCCCCGAAGATATCTCCCTGCTTGAGTACTGCGAGGAGCACCTCATTTCCGTTTACAATCTTGGTAATCTTAACCGACCCCTTTTGGATGATGTACAGCTCCTTCCCGGGCATCGCCTCAGAAAAGACCATGGTATCCTTGGGGTACTGCCGGGTAAAAGTCTCTGTCTCATCCTCCAGAAACACAGCCTTTGAATAGGGCTTGATCTTCATGATCCGCTGTTTCGCCGTATTCACATGCATTCCCTGGGGGCAGAACTTCAGATACTGGTAGTAGGCGTAATAGGCTTGATTGTACTGGTTCTGTTTTGCGTAGTACTCAGCCACCTCAAATAGATGGTTAATATCCTCATCCGCGTTAGTGGTTTTTTGGGTTAACCGGGCCAGGGCCTGGTCAAGATACCGCATACGCCGGGAAAAGCTCTCGATAATCTTCATGGCTACCGGGGTATTCCGTTCAATCAGGGTACCGTAATTCTCACGGGTTACCGAGATCAGAGAACAATCGGTTATGGCCTGGGCTGTTTCAATATGACTGTGACCGGACATGGTAGCCACAACCCCGAAAAAATCTCCAGGCCCAAGGAGGTTCCCCCCCTCTTCAGCAACCACCTCAACCTCTTTGCTAATGCGGACCTTCCCCTGGCGAATAATAAAAAACTGATTTGCGTTCTGTTTACCTTCAACAATGATGTATGCACCTTTGTTAAAGTTCACCATGGAAAGCTGTAAAGGGTTGCTCATACCGTATCCCGTAGTTAGTCTTAGTTCAAAGTATACGGAGCGCCCTGGGCTAAGTCAATTGTGATAGCCTGGGAACTTCTTCCTCCAGGATAATCATTTCCGGAATCGCTCCATCCAATACAAAAAACCCGAGGATTTTCCTCGGGTTTTCCAGCATACCACATCTCCAAGGTTTTGCTACCTATTGTTGTGAAGTTCTTGGGAATTTTGCACTGAACTGGGATACTGCATGGGCAACGGAAGCAACGGTAGCATCATCACCCTTGCTGGACAAAACGGTGTAGATGAACTCACCCACCGTACGCATATCATCCTCCTTCAGTCCCCGGGTCGTGAGGGCCGGGGTCCCGATCCGGATACCGCTGGTAACGAAGGGGCTCTTGGTATCGTAGGGAATGGCATTCTTGTTCACCGTAATGTTGGCCTTATCCAGCATCTGTTCCGCCTCTTTTCCGGTAATCCCCAGGCTGGTCACATCCATAAGCATCAGATGGTTATCCGTTCCTCCGGAGATGAGACGCAGCCCCTTGGAGGTAAAGTAATCAGCCAAGACCTTGGCGTTCTTGACGATTTGTTTCTGGTAATCCACGAAGGAGGGTTCTAGGGCTTCTTTAAATGCCACAGCTTTGGCGGCGATAATATGCATCAACGGTCCCCCCTGGATCCCAGGCATAATGGAAGAATCCAGCAACTCGCTCCACAGCTTGGTCCTGCCGGATTTTGCTGCCACCTTGCCGATGGTATTCTCCCCATCCTTACCGATGAGGATCATTCCGCCCCGGGGGCCACGAAGGGTCTTATGGGTGGTTGTTGTGGTGAAATGGCTTACCGGTACCGGGTTCGGGTGGAGTTTCGCTGCTACGAGACCGGCAATATGGGCCATATCCGTCATAAACAACGCCCCCACCTCATCGGCAATGGCGCGGAATCGATCAAAATCTATGGTACGCGGATACGCCGATGCACCGGCAATTATTAATTTCGGCTTATGCTCCTGGGCAAGACGTAGAATCTCATCATAATTCAGGGTTTCTGTCTCTTTATCCACACCGTAGTGTACGGCATTGTACAGGGTACCGGATACCGACACGCTGGCCCCATGGGTGAGGTGTCCACCGTGAGCGAGGTCCATACCCAAGATGGTATCACCAGGCTCAAGGACGGTATTGTACACACCGATGTTCGCGCTTGATCCTGAGTGGGGTTGGACATTCACATGGTCTGCCCCGAACAGCTGCTTCGCCCGGTCTCTGGCAAGGTCTTCCGCCATATCAACATATTCACATCCCCCGTAGTACCGTTTGCCAGGATACCCCTCGGCATACTTATCGGTAAGTACTGTACCGGCGGCCTCAAGTACCCCTGGAGAGGTAAAATTCTCCGATGCGATCATCTCCAGCTTCTCGATTTGCCGTTTTTCCTCTAGACGGACTACCTTATACAGTTCGGGATCTACCTTTTCTAGTATAGACACATGTCGCTCCTTGCTTACGGGGGATTTTATGGCTGCAGGATACGGAATCGGAAATAAGATGTCAACAAAGCTCCCGGCCATCCGGGAATGAATTACTAGAATGTTAGGTAGGGAACTTTCCAGCGGGCCTGGCTCAAACGGACACCCTGGGTTGTGTAAAAGATTCCCGGAAGTGTCTGGGCAATACCGGGCAGCTTAATACTGGTCAACACGGAGTGCTCCAGGGAATCCATATAACCCCTGGGTTCGGTAGCCAAGAGGATGTGGTAGGCATCAATCCCCCTTCGGTAGAAGTCCTCAGAATCCTTGGGTAATCCGGGATGCTGGCTAACCATTCCGTCCATCAGAGCCGGATCTGCGGGTATCCAGCCCAACCCGGGCAAAAAGTACTCAATCCATGCATGGGGTACCAGATGATTGTAGGGCAGCACTAGAAACCCGTCGATCATCCGGGCCGGCACTCCTCCTGCACGGAGCAGATCCACCCCGAGACTGGCATAGTCCCTGGAAGAGCCAGGGGTTACAACCTGTTCATCCTCCAAAGCCTCGGAGGGGTCGAGCAACACCTCCGTATACCGGCTTGAGAGGCCGTACACCCCCCCGGGCGGACCGGGTTCGAGCTGGCCGGCTAACCAATCGAACACCAGCTGTACTTTGCGGTAGGGATTCGACTGCCTTCCCACAATCCGCGATGCTGCGGCTTGAATCTGGGTACTCGTTGCATGGGGATGGAGAACCCGGTCCAGTCTGTCCCAGCCTTCAACCTCGGGTAAAAAACCCTGATAGTTCCCGGAAACCTGCCCAGGGTCAATCTCATATGACAACCCGATGCTGGTACCCCGAACCCCCAGAGTCAGATCGATCGGCTGTTCACCTGTCCCGTCAGGTCCTAGGGCGATGACATAGTCCTGACCGGGCTGCTCTGCCACCCGTCGGACGGCTCGCCAACCCTCATCCAGACCACTGATGGTTTCTGTTTTTTCATGAATCCGTTGGTAAGGTCGCTGGGGAGGGAGGGGCACCCGGATAATGAGTTTATCCTGGGGTTGCCCCTGGGTCACCCGGGTCTCTAATCCGTAATGGATCATCCAGTTCTGGTGGGAAACCTCAACGGCGGGCAACTCGGATTGTATGAGTATGGGGACGGTCAGGGTAACCGGTTCCCTTCCGGGAAATTTCAGGGTTACATCCCCGCTACGAGCCCAGGTAGGAATAAAAAACCCGACACTCCCCCGCATCCAGAACTGAGGAACAACAGCTCCGTTCTCCCCCTGGCTATCCGGGAGGTAAACTGCACCGTTTCCCTGGATATCAGGAATTGATGGATGCTTCACTGTAACAAGGGCACCGGTGGTGTATCCTCGGGCGGCTGAGGACAGGACTGGTTCCAATTGTATATCTGAATTGGATTCCAAGCCCTCCCCGGAGCCTGGGGCTTGACTCTCCGCCCTGCGGGGAACCTGGGCCCGGTTCGCAAAAAGCAGACCGTTACTTTGGCCATGGTTGGTTTCCAGGGTGATGAGCCCGGATTGCACAGAATCCGGAACCCTCAGGCTGATCCGCTGGGGTGTCCACTCGATAATCCGGCTCTGGGTTACCCGTGTGCCGGCAATGAAAATCTGCGAGCTCCCCCTGTTGGATCCGAAATGCCTTCCTTCGATAACCAACACCTCACCGGGAGAGGCAATACGGGGGTAGACTCCATCGAGGTAGGGCGGCCGGGACGCCTGGTACCAGAGAACAGCGAGCAGAACAACTAACACGCCGCCGGAAAGCAGTAACCAGAGCCGGATTTTTGTAAAGGAAGGTCTCATTGCCCTTCCTGGCTTTTTTCAAGAAATTCCGAGAGGGATTGGATACGAATATGGAGGACCAGGTTTGCCTTTCCAAGTCCGGCTTCCTGTGAATCGACCCCCAGGGGGTAGAAAATCACCGGATCCCCTAACACGATGGGCACCGAAGTAAAGGCAGATTGATACTGTACCTCCTTCGTCCCCTCATCCCGCAACCAGGTCTGTCCCTTCGCCAGGAGAACTACATCGCCATTTTGCTGGGTAAAGGGAGTAAATTCCGCCTCAATAGTCAGGTTCAGCCCGTTGATACGGATCTGCACGCCCTTCCCGTAGACCGTAATCTCCCGGAACTGCATGCTCCATAGAATCCGGTCGTCATCAGATTCCACCTGGGCTTGAATATCTACTAACAGTGCATCGTCCCGAAGGGCTTCAAGAATGGCCTGGGGATCCTGCTGAATGGCATCCTGGCCTGGGGTTACCGTCTCGCCCTGGTTAGGCGTATCCGGAGCGTGTTCGGGAACAGACTGAACCGAGGGAGGATCACCGAGCTGGCTATCCGTCCGGGGTTGTACATCTTGTCCGTAGACTCCCGCAGTAAAACAGAGCATCAAGAGAGAAACAATTGGAACCCTGGCCCGGTCAGTTCTACTCATTGGCGCTGTTCCCTTGGATGATCAATCCTGAATTCTCCAGGCCTTGGGTCTGGCCTGCTTCGGGGGAAGGGGAAAAATCCAGACCAGGAGGGACCTGCCGTGTACCGCTAGAGGTAACCAAGGCCGGCTCGCCGATGAGTTCAAGATTCCGCTGTTCCGGCATCTCAATGGTAATCTCTCGGATACGACCTGTTCCCTGTAGGATCTGAATCAGTTGGCTCAGGTCTTGAACGGTGATGGTAACCCCGGGCAAGGCTGCCTGAGGGCCGGTTTTCATTTGGTCTAGAGCCTGTTGCAGCACCATAAGCTGGTCCACCGAGAGGGGAAGACCGTCGAAGCTTGTCCGGGAGTAGAATCCCTGGGGGGTGGAGCCGGTGGTTGATCCGGAGGAGCCTCGGGATGCAACGGGATTGAGAAAGCCCTGATCCAGAACCTGAGAAACCTGGGCTTGGGCCTGGGCAGCCGAGAGGTCGGCAACCTGATTATCCATGCGTGGGGTCCGGGATAAACTTGCCAGACCAAACCCAAGGCTGAACATGAGCACCAGAGCGGCGGCGGCAGCTGCCGGCAGGGGAAGGCTCATCCGCCATGAAAAAATGCCTCCCCTTCGAATTACGGAAAAGGGAGAAGTCTTGGCCGGCTTAGCCCCTCCGGATTCAAGGGTCGCATAAATCTTTGATAGTACCTCTTCACCCTGGGGCACAAGATTCTCTTCAATCCTCGTACTATCGTTCTTCAGCACCCTATGGGCATAGAGGAGTTCATCGTAGGCCTGTTTGGTATCGGCCTCGTTTTCGATCCTGGCGGTTATCCGGGATTTCCAAGGTTCGGGTATTTCCCCGTCGATATAGGCGGACAATAATTCTCTATCAAGCCCCATAGCCACTACCTCCACGCTTCAGTACCTCAGCAAGCTTTTCACGTCCGCGAAAGGCCCGTACCTTCACATTTCCTTCGCTCAATCCAAGAACCTCGCCAATCTCTCGGTAGCTCAAATCACCGTACTCCTTCATTACCAATACAACCCGGTACTTCTCGGGAATCTTCTCCAGCGCCTGTTGCACCTCTTCCCGGGTCTCGCTACGGATAGTTAGATCCTCCCCGGATTTCTGATCCCGGACGGGTTCCTTCAGTAACCGTTCATAAGCCTTCCGTTCACGCTTCTTACGCTTTACGTAATTCAGCGCCAGATTTTTGCTTACCCGGATGAGCCAGTACTTCGCCTGGTTCTCATCGGGAATCTGATCCAGCCGGTGGTAATACCGTATCATCGCCTCGTGACAAACCTCTTCGGCAGCTTCGCGGCTGTTGGTTATCCTAGCGGTTACCCGGGCGATTATGGGAAACACCTCGGTATACACGCGGTAAAATAGATCTTCCTGTTCCTTGGTCCACTTCATTAAACAATACGCCTCAGGTATTCGTTACAGCTTTTCTTCAGCTGGTGTCCAGGTTGTTCCCTGGGGTGTATCAATGAGCATAATTCCTTCGGATTTGAGCTCATCCCGTATGGAATCGGCTAGGGAAAAATTCCGGTTCTTCCTAGCCTCGTTTCGATCTTGAATCCTCAGTTCAATACGCCGGACCAACTCGGGGTCAAGGGACTCCTGGGAGACCTGATCCTCCTCTGGGGCAGTAAAATCACCCAAGCCAAGCCCAAAGATAGTATCCATCCCCGCGATGAGGAGGCGCTTCTCCCAGGGCTGGAGCTCCTTATCCTTCACAACAGCCCAGGCGTCCGCCAAACCCCGGGGCATATTCAGATCATCGGCTATGTGTTGGGTAAATTGCCTGCGGTACTCCAGGGCCTTTTCGGACAATCCGGAGACACCTTCCTGCCGGCGGGCTGTGTCCATGTCGGGCAGGGTACCGACCCGGGACATGAGATTCCGGCGGGCGGACTGAGCGGCTTGCAGAGCCTGCTCGGTAAAGGTCAACTGGGTCCGGTAGTGAGCCCCGAGGCAGAAAAACCGGTAGTCCATGGGGGTGTAACCCATTTCTTCCAGGCGGGAGAGGGTAAGAAAATTACCCGAGGATTTACTCATTTTAAAGGCTTTGGTGAGGAGAAATTCGGCATGAAGCCAATACCGCACCCAAGGGGATTTACCCGTTGCCGCCTCAGTTTGCGCAATTTCATTGGTATGGTGGACGGGAACGTGGTCTACTCCCCCGCAATGGATGTCAAATTGATCTCCCAGGTACTTCCGGCTCATGGCGGAGCATTCCAGGTGCCAACCCGGATATCCCTGTCCCCAGGGGCTGTCCCAAACCATGGCCTGGTGTTCGAACTTTGAATTGGTAAACCAGAGTACAAAATCCCTGGGGTTCCGCTTGTTCTGGTCTACCTCGATCCGTGCACCGGCCTGGAGGTTTTCCTGATCAAGGCTGGCAAGCTCGCCGTAGCGGGGGAATTTACTGATATCGAAATACACGTTGCCCCCGGCCTGATAGGTATACCCCCGATCTTCCAGCTGCTTCACCAGGGCTATCATATCCTGGATGTGTTCCGTTGCCCGGCAGACAATGCTAGGCTTCTGGATATTCAGCTTTTCGGTGTCCTCAAAAAAGGCCTTGGTATAAAACTCTGCTATCTCCCAGGGGCTCAGCTTCCGCTCCCTGGCAGTCTTCATCATTTTATCCTCACCATCGTCGCCGTCGTCGGTCAGGTGCCCTACATCGGTGATGTTCATTACATGGGTTACCCTGTATCCCAGGTAGGTCAGGGCTCGGACTAACAGATCCTCAAACAGGAATGTTCGGAGGTTTCCAATATGTGCGTAGTTATAGACTGTGGGGCCGCAGGCGTATAAACGGACCTCGGAATCGTGGATGGGTTTAAATTCTTCAACCCGGCGGCCCATTGAATTATAGAGCGATAGTGTCACGCAATACCCCTTTTCTCCGGTTACCAGACTAGTCACCCCGGGGCTCAACCGCACCCCCGGTTCGGCGTCGGTTCAGGGACGGGAACAGATCGGTTCCTACCCCCAAGCGGGTTCTGACTGCCCAAACTGCTAGGACAAAATGCCCGAGAACCCCAGGTTTTGATGACGCCCATTGTACCAGTCTTTTCCATCGGCTCAAGCCGATATACCTCCAATATTCTGCTTAACATAGGATAGTTTGGTCGATATACTGCAGGGTGTGAACAGGGTACGTGATCTCTTTGAAAAAATCAATATTGAGGGCAAAATCGCCTTTGGGGAACCCCTCAGCAACTATACCACCTTTCAGGTGGGCGGCCCGGCCGAGGTCTTCGCCCAACCCAGATCAATTGCGGATGTAAAACGCTTAGTAGAATGTGCAGAGGAGCACCGAATCCCCTGGTTCATTCTCGGCGGCGGAGCTAATATCCTGGTATCCGATGCGGGCATCTCCGGTTTAGTAATCCATATGGAATCCCTGTCGGAGATCCGCCGCCAGGGGACTACCCTCTTTGCCCAGGCGGGCATACCGGTGAGCAAGGCTGCAGCCTGGGCCGCCGACCAAGGCCTATCCGGCTTTGATTTTATTTACGCCATGCCCGGCAGTGTGGGCGGGGCCATCTGGATGAACGCCCGGTGTTACGGCTCTGAGATTGCCGATATCCTTACCCGGGTAACCTATTTGGATCCCCAGGGTACCATCCGTACCATGGTCCCCTCCAGGGAGGAGTTCCGCTACAAGGACACTCCCTTTATGAAAAACTCGAATGTTATCCTCCAAGGAGAGTTCAATCTTCACCGGGAGGATTCCAGGGTTCTGTGGAACCGTATGAGGGGGTACGAGGCGGACCGCCGGAGTAAGGGGCATTTTGATGCGCCCTGCGCCGGCAGTATTTTTAAAAACAACCGCGACTTCGGCGCGCCCTCGGGTAAACTCATCGACAGTCTGGGCCTGCGGGGGCTCGCCTACCGGGGAGCTCAGGTGAGTCCCGGTCATGCAAATATTATCATCAACAGAGGCGGCGCCCTGGCCTCTGACATCCGAGCATTGATAACCCAGGTGCAGCAGCGGGTGCAGGACGGTCTGGGCATCACCCTGGAACCTGAGGTTCTCTTCGTGGGAGACTGGGAGCATGAGCAATCTTCGTGAAAAACTGAAGGAGTACCTGCACCTGATGGACCAGGATGATATTTCCCAGGTACTGAATGAACTGTCCAACACCGAACTCTTGGAGCTCTGGCACGACATGAATGACGAAGAGGCCTCGGAGTTCTTCCTGCTGCTCTCGGAAAAACGCAAGGTTGAATTTCTTACCCACCTGCCCGAGGGGGATCAGGAATGGCTGCTTCTATCTATTAACCGGGACAGTACCAAAGAGATTCTCATGCGCCTGGAACCCGACGATTTGGCAGACATTATCCAGGCCATCAGTCCCGAGGTCCGTGAATCAGTCTGGAACTCCCTCTCCGATGAGGCTAAACAGGAAACCAGATTCCTCCTTAAATTTGATGAAGACGATGCAGCCGGACTCATGACCCCCAGGTACGTAGCCCTGCGATCGAATATCACGGTTGCCCAGGCCATCCAGTTCATCCGCCGGGGCGTAGAGGATATTGAGACCATCTACTATGTCTACGTTGTGGATCCCCTGAAACGACTTCAGGGTGTTATCTCCCTGCGGGAAATCCTATTCTCCAACGACAACGACCGCATCGGGGATAAAATGGTCCAGAACGTTGTATCCGTCCGTGAAGATACCGACCAGGAGGAGGTTGCTAAGACCTTGGAGGATTATGATTTCCTGGCCCTCCCTGTCGTGGACCGCTACAACCGACTCCTGGGCATCGTCACCTTCGATGATGTCATCGATGTAATCCGGGAGGAACAGACCGAAGACATCTACCGGATGGGTGCCATGGAGGGATCTGCGGACATCTATTTAGAAACCTCGGTTTGGGGAATGATCAAGAAGCGGATTCCCTGGCTCATCATCCTCCTGGTCCTGGGTACCGTTACCACCAACGTACTCGATGCCTTCGGTAGCATCTTCGCTTCGGCCTACTTCCTGACCCTCTTCATCCCGGTCATCACCCAGACGGGGGGTAACTCCGGGACCCAGAGTTCCACCCTGATCATCCGCGGATTAGCCATGGGCGACCTGAACTTCCGGGATATCGGGCGGGTTATGTTGAAGGAGCTGCTGGTCGGTCTCCTTATGGGGGTTCTCCTGGGACTGGTCATTCTGCTCCGAAGCGTCTTTCTGCCCCCGGGTCTGGAGGTATACCAGGCCATGGTCGTCGGGATCAGTCTGGTATTCGTGGTGCTGTTCTCCTCACTACTGGGTGCTCTGGCTCCCCTGGTAATACACCGCCTAGGAGGCGACCCCACGGTAATCGCCGGCCCCCTCATGTCCACCTTCATAGACCTTACCGGAATAACCATATACTCCACCGTTGCCAAAGAACTGCTCAGCCTCTAATTCCCTGGTATTCGGGTTTTAAGGTGACTCCACGGCATTGCTAACCTGTACCGCCCCCCGAAACATCCTACTTTTGAGAAATCCGTTCCAGTCGCCAGGATAGGGAGAACTCCAGCTGCTCCTGAAACCCTGGATGCAGCACCAGCGAGACTCCCGCCCCCTGAAGAATTTCTGGAGACAGGAGATCACCTGTCTCCACCCGGGCTTCCATCTTCAGCCGCCATACAGGGTCCACCCTAAACCTGGCAGTGCCGCGTATGAATCCCCCCACACCGGTGAACGCCCCGAGAAAATCGTCGCCAATTCCCTGGAATCCGAGGGCAAGCTCTCCCCTATCTCGGATACCCCCGAGACATTCCAGGGTGAATATCCGGGAAGGAAGCTCTTCATCCCGGGCTTTCCACCCGGCCTCAGCAGAAATTTTCCCGAACACCCTACCAAACCCCTGAACATACACCCGGCCGGTCCCCTCGAATATCCCCGCCGGTCCAGCGGCAATAGCACCCGACAGCCCAACAGGACCGGCAAATCCGTCCGCAGTCCCTTCATGGATTCCAAGGAAGCCCGGGCCGGCATCCAACCCACCCTGCCAGAGCCTTATCCTCCATCGGGCACTCAGGCCTATTCTGCCTGCTCCAGGGCTGGCGGCACCTACCTGAAGATTACAAAGCAACCCGCTGGAAAACTCCTTCCCCAGGGAGGCATAGCCCTCGGTCCAGATGAGGGGCTTTTCTGTGTAGAGAGCATACCAGGGAATATGAAGGCCCACACCAGCCTCCCACCGGGGGGTCACCAGGGGAGCCATGGCCTCCCTGGGATCTTCCTGCCTAGCCCAGCCCCAGGGCAGACCCGGGCTCGATTCAAACCCAACCCCCAGGGCACCCCAAAAACTCCCCCCAACCACCGGACGTCCCCGGGCCGCTGCCATCCCCCTACCACGGATGCCGAATACCATCTGGTGCTCACCACCACCATCGAAGGCGCCCCAGACCCCCAGAACACTGGGGAAATCAGCCCGGGATGCCCACTGCCCAATCAGCAGCGATTGGGGACGCTCATCATCGGCAAAACGGAGTGCCCAAAGGAACCGGCCTTCTCCCCCTACCCCGGCAACCCCGGGCTTGCCGCTCCCCGGCGATGCGAATTCCGTGGCTCGGGACAGGGGGGCGCCGGACAACACCGCAAAATCAGCAGGACCCGGGTTCCATGGTCTTCTCAACTGAGCAGTTCCTGCCCCCCAGCTCAGGTTCCCCGCCCAAAATCCCGGGAGGGACACCCGCAGGTCTGCTAATCGGGGATACTGAGCGGTTTCCAGGGGCTGAAATACATAGACCCGGAGTTCAGCCGGTTCTCGATTGAAGGCCTTCCAAGCCCCCTGGGAGGATCCTACCCCGGGACCACGAGCCCCCAGAGAGAGGGCGGCGTCCCAAAAAAATCCAGTGTTCTGAGATTTGGCAGTAAACCCTAGGGCCTCCAACACCACCCATCGTTGCAGTCTGCCAAGGTTCCCGGGCTCCAGCGCATCCGCGCCCCCGGTTATTTCGTCCGCGGGCGATACGACATGTTCAGGTTGACACCATACCCCGGGCATGCCAAACAAGAGAAGGATGACCGTAATTACCAAAGACTTGACGGCAGAAGAGGTTTCCATACCCTGATATCCGTCAGAACTAGCGGTTTTACTTCTAAAAATCCGGACTGACTACCAAAGGCCGGGAAAAATACCTACTACCACTCATCATCTACAGCCATCCAGGCAGCCGCCCTTACTTCGTCGAAAAGCCCTCAAGCCAGGTAAGGGTACTTTCCGGCTGTAACGTCGCCCTTGCCACCGATTCCGCAGCCTTCTTGCCGGATAAGAGGGAAATAAGCGCGAGGGAAAATTCAGCGGCGGTTCCCGGTCCCCGGCTGGTAAGGAATGGTTTATCCCAGACCACCCGGTCCTGAACCCAGGTTCCCTGGCTTACCGCCTCTTCGTGGCCCGGATAGCAGGTAAAACGAACCCCCTCCAGGAGCCCCCAGCCGCCGAGGGCTACCGCCGGGGCAGCACAGATGGCAGCCACGATTCCCCCGGCCTGAAGCACCCGCTTCACCAAATCCCTTCCCTGGGGAGACTCATAGATATTGGCCGCTCCCGGCATTCCTCCGGGCAATACCACTGCATCGGGGATACCCTGGTAGTCCTGAACAAGGCAGTCGGTAACAACGGTGAGCTGCCTGCTCCCGGTAATCGATGTATCACCAATCCCGGCAAGCCTGACCCGTACTCCCGCCCTGCGGAGAAAGTCCATAGGTGTTACCGTTTCCACCTCCTCAAATCCCGGAGCAACCAAAATACAGACCCCTTTTTGTTGCGTATCCATCAATGCACCTCCTGACTCGGCTTGAATCCAAGTACGTACACCCTAGCACGGTTCGGTTTCAGCAGGACAATGCCCGGGTTCGAACCGGAATAATGCCCCATCATCCCGCGTTCCGCTGAAGGGTGTACGCATTATGAAAATAAAAGGCGGCAGCAGACCCCCTGGGGGTCATACCACCGCCTCATCCGTCTATCTCTTACCTCTCATATCGGTGTTACCGGTCCGAGAGGTCCAAGAGCCCCTTGGCGGCCTAGTTCCGCTCAAGGATGAACTCTACACGCCGGTTCTTCCAGCGGTTCTCGGTATCACCATGGGGCACCACCGGCCGGGCTCCCCCGATTCCCCGGGGTGTCATTCGATTCCAATCTACCCCAAGAATGGTCAATGCCTGACGTACCTCAGAGGCGCGGTTGCGGGAGAGAGGAATCAGAACCTCGCGCTGCTCCACGGGTCCGCGGACCGAGTCGTTCCAGTAGATCTGAACGGCATGTCCCTCAATGGCAATCTTATAATCCGGATATTTATTGAGGATTTCTGCAAGACGCCGCAGGGTATCCAGGTTCCTGGTTAGCATATCTCCGGTCACGTCGAAGAGATCTGCGGTATTCGGAGCAAACACAATGCTGGGAATATTAATCCGTAACCGGTCGCCCTCGTCCAGGACAAGCACATCGACAGTGATTACCGCCCCGGATACATGGAAGTTCTTGAGATTATCCTCCAGACGGAATTGGGCGATGTAGTCCACTGCGGATTGAACGAGCTCTCCACTACCGTTGGTACCGTCCCAAGAAAGGGTTTCCGGAGGTACCCCCTGGCCCGACCACTGCCTGAACAGATTTCCCATGGGATCAAGGATTTCTACCCGCCAATTATCAATGGGCCGGTCGGCTGCCGTAGCGTCCAGGGAAAGCGTTAGGATATCGTTCTCCCCGTCCCCGTCGGGACTGAAGCGCTCAGGCGAAACGGAAATCTCACCCTTGGGCGGAGTCTTAACCAGAATAATGCTCTGCTGGCTGACCTTTTCCGTTGCGGTTCCATTTGAGTATTCCACTCTGAAGGAGGCTTGATAGGTTCCGTCCTCCACGGTACCGGCGTCGTTCACCCCATCCCAGACAATGGTTTCGGGGAGATTCGAACCGCCCTGAATCAACCGGCGGATCCTGCCGGTCTCGTTAATCAACTCTACTTCCCATCCCCGGAGCTGACCACGGTCCGCCACGGTGGGCGTGAGGGTGACCGTATCTCGGAAGCCGTCGCCGTTAGGACTGAATACATCCAGGTCCGGCTCGATGCTGATGGTCGCCGACAGGTTATCGATCTTCAGATTAATGAGTTTTGCAGATCCCACATTTCCGACCTCGTTGGTGGCATAGACTACATACGAGTACATACCATCGGGCAACACCTCTCCCTGATCATCCGTTCCGTCCCAAACGAGATCTTCCACCTGGCCATCCCACTCGAAGCTGCGCACCACCTGGTCATCGGCATTCATTACCTCACCGTACCAAACATCTTCCTGGGAGGAGGTCTGCTGAATTGTCAGGATATCGTCCTCGCCATCGCCGTTGGGGGTGAAAACTCGCTGGTTTATGGTAGCCGTTACCTGGGGCCTCGTTCTGTTGAGAACGATCTTTTCATTGGCGCTGAATCGGGAGGTATCGCCGTTCAGGTACTTAATGGTTACCTCTACACTGTACCGACCGTCCGGTGCAGGGATGCCGTTGTTCCGGATTCCCGGCCACTCCACATACTGGAGGGCTTCGGTCACCGACCGGCTAAAGACAGGCCTACCGTCCTCGCCGTTAATGGAGAGTACAAAGTACTCCACGTACCTAGCCGAACTCAGCTCGGGGGTAATCCGGACAACCTCGTATCCCTTATCGCCCCCAGGAGAGAGGGCCGTCTGACTCAACCGTACCCGGTTAGCTGACCGGTCAGTGGTATCCTTGATGAACCGCGCGCTGTTACTGCTGCCGCGGTTTCCCGCTTCATCGGTGGCTACCAGGCTGATTTGATACAGCCCATCCATGGCCTGGAGGGACCGGCCGGTTTGCCCGCCAAGGGCGCCGGCAAGGGAACCGGGGACGGTTCCATCCCAAGCAAGGGGGAACTCAAACCCGGCCTCATTAAGAGCCTCCAGGCTGAGGCTGAAGCTCTGTCCTGACTCATGCTCGACTACGAGCTCCCAATCCTCACCGCTTTCATAATTCGCCTGAATTTGAAGACGGGGCTTGGAATCACCCCCAAACACCAGGGGAAGTCCCCGGGGAGTAGCCTCAGGCTGGGTTGCCAAGCTTATACCAGCCTCGGGGGGGGTGTTGTCTAAATAAATATCCAGGGGCTCAGAAATCGGCACCGTACCGTTCTCGTAGGTTGCGGAAAACTCAGCAGTGTAATGCCCGTCCGGCAGTTCTACATTCTCCAGCTCCGGCCGGCCGGGATTCCCCATGCCCCGGAACACCAGGGAAGCCGGTACCTCTCCGGTGCCTGTATAACGGCGGACAACAATGCCGTCTTCATCCTTAATTTCAACCTTCCACGATTCCATGCCGTCGGTATCCGAGATAGTGAGGGAGAGAGGGAGCTCCCCGTCAGCGGCTGCGGAGAAATGCGGACTTACGTCTTCGGGAAGGGTTACCCGGATCGCCGATTCATCGGTACTGAGCTGAAATACCACTTCCTGAACCGCGGTATTCCCGGCCCGGTCCACTCCGGTAAGCCGGTAGGTATAGGTACCGTCAGCCTGAAGGGCGGACCCGCCCTGGTTAGCCTTCCCGTCCCATTCAACGGTTTCTACCGCCAATACCCCGGGTGCCGTCGGATCCTCAGGAGCCGCTGTTTGATCGGTCCACACAACCCGGCCTGCATCATTCAGAATCTCATAGACCCAAGATGCCGCCGCATCTGTGCGGTGCCGGAAGGAGATAGTATCCCGCACACCGTCATCATTGGGACTAAAGATGCTGGCTGAAGGCCGTACCGAGGTTATTTCCGGTGGAACGGTATCCACCACCACCTGAAGGGGAGCGGTAGAAGACTTCAACCCCTGCTTATTGGCCAGGGTCAACTGATAAAAATACACATCATCGGGAACGGTGCTTCCGTTGCTGCTGCCGTCCCAAACGAGGCTGTCGGGGATATTCAGAATCGGTTTGTTTCCGACGCCGAAGGTTCTTGCAAGGAGGGAGCGGGTATCCTGCACTTCTGCGGTTACGGCGTGCACCACCTCTCCATTTTTGTTATAGATTTTTAGTTCGAATACCCGGGCGAATTCGGTGTTCTTGACTGAATCGGGTGAGATTTCGAGAGTCAGAACCCCGTTATCCTGGCTTCCCGGAGAAATGTAGGTGGGAGCCTTCCGAAAGGTAATTTCGGGCTGGGGTTCAGCTCCGCCCCCGGCAAATACCACCCCGCCAGCCACCATTAACAGTGCGGCCCATACCGCCCCTAGGGTTTTTGCTGCCTTGTTCATCTAAAACCATCCTTTCAGGATCACTGCGTCGGATTCATCTGCATAGTATCTGTATATAGAACTACTATATCATCATGGTGTAACGCTATCCACCATAAAAAAGGGACCCCAGTGAATACCGGGATCCCTTATTCTTAAAGAATTTATCGATGTTCTTTAATTTGCTCCTGTGGTTTAGAGACTCATTCCAGCAGGCATAGCACTGTTGATCAGATCGATATTTGCATCGACGAATTCTTTTGCGCTGTCCCGGGGATCAGCTCCGTCCTGGTTTGCCACCAGCACCGAACCCAGATCAACCTGGAGCCAGTCAAACTCGCTCAGGAACTTATGAACCTCGGGCATATCCTCGGCAAGACCCAGCCGGCCGATGTTATGGATGGTTTCAGCCTCGCCGTACACCTTATCCGGATCGTCAAGAATCTTCAGGTCCCAGCGTCCGAACTTCCAGTGGGGAGCCCAGCCGGTTACGACAATGTACTCTTCGTTGTCGATGGCGTTGCCCAGGGCGGCTGCCATGGTTGCTCCGCTGCCTTCAACAAGCTCAAAGGCGCCCATCCCGCTGATATTATTTTCAATGGCATTCTCGGTTTGCTGCATCATGCCGGCACCGGGGTCAATTCCGATAATCTGGCCGTCAAAGGCATCGGCATTTGCTGCTGCCTCGGCAATAGAATCAAACTCGACATAGGTGGGTACCACAAGACCGAGCTTGGCATCCTCATAGGTTACACCCAGGTCTTCAACCTGATCGGTGTATTCACCCTCGGGACCGTAGTACATACCGTGGGTTGCGGGCAGCCAGGCTGAAAGGTGTGCATCCGCATCTCCAGAGGCCACAGCAGCCCACATAGCGGCGTTTGCTACGGAAGTAATATCCACATCGTATCCCAGGCGGGACAGGATCTCACCGGCAACATGGGTAATTGCTACCTCACGAGCCCATTCAACGTAGACCAGATCAACCTCACCCTTCTCTTCGGGCTCAGATTGCTGGGATTGCTGAGCCTGCTCCGGCTCATCGCCTCCGCCGCAGGATACCGCCAGCACACCGGCCAGTAGTATCACCATAAGTACTCCAAGTACCTTTTTCATACATTCCTCCTACAGAATAGTTATTTCTTTTTCGACTTGGCTCCGGGATCACCGATATGTTGGGTAATCCGGTCCAAGATTATTGCTACTATTACAACACCCAATCCGGCTGCAAACCCTTGGCCGGGGCGCAATCGCTGGATTGCCCGCCATACCTCGCCGCCCAAACCGCCGGCACCAATCATGGATGCAATAACAGTCATGGACAGAGAGAGCATGATGGTCTGGTTCACCCCCGCCATAATGGTGGGCATGGCCAAAGGCATCTGCACCTTGAAGAGCTTCTGGCGGGTGGTGGTACCGAAGCTCACACAGGCCTCGATTAACTCCTTATCAATCTGCTTGATTCCCAGGGCCGTCAGCCTGATAGCCGGGGGAATAGAGAAGATAACCGTGGCGAAGATCGCCGACACTCCCCCGAGGCCGAAAAACGGAATAGCGGGAATTAGGTAGACGAAGGCCGGCATGGTCTGCATAAAGTCCAGGATGGGCTTTACAATCTTAAAGAAGGTCTCGTTCAGGGCCGCTACAATTCCCAGGGGAACCCCCACGAGAACAGCAATGCCCGTGGACAGCAGAACCAGGGTGATGGTTGACACCGTAGGCTCCCAAAGCCCCAGATTCCAGATAAACAACAGACCGATAACCGATCCGATGGCGATTTTCCGGGTAGAAATGAACCAGGCTAGCCCGCCGATGGCTAGAATCAGGATAATCGGGGGAATAAAGAGCAGCGCCTCGCTGATCCAGTCGATACCGGTGCCTACCACCGCAGAAAACGCCCGGGTCAGCCATGAAAAGGTGGTGGTCATCCATTTGAGCAGGCTATCCACCCATTCAGCCAGGGGTATTTGGGGAATTATATTATTCATCGCTTCCTCCTTCTGAAAGGGCGGCGAATACCGAACCCCGTACGATTACCCCTTTCAGGATATTCTTCTCGTTCACCACAGCCACAGGCCAGCTTTTATCCGAGAGCGGCCCGAATAGATCCCTAACCGGAACATCCGGTAGGGTTGTGGGGACCTGATCAAGGGTAAAAATATGATCAAGCCAGCTGTCACCCCGCTTAACTGCCTCGGCAGCCTGCTCGGCGCTCATGTACCCCACCAACTCGTAGTTCTGCCGCACAATGTAGATACCCGAGTGTCCGGCCTCGGTCATAGCCTTCAGGGCAACCCGGGGGCCGTCTTTTACGAAGGCCACCGGCCGGGCCTTAACCATGACATCCTCGGCGGTAAGCACCTTGGAGCGGTCCACGTTCTCTACAAACTTCGCCACATAGGCATTCGCGGGATTGGAGAGGATCTCTTCGGGTGTTCCGATCTGAACTACCCGGCCGTCCTTCATCAGTACAATCCGGTCCCCCATTTTCAGGGCCTCATCTAAATCGTGGGTAATAAACAGGATGGTTTTGTGTACCTGGCTCTCCAGGGACAGCAGCTCGTCCTGCATGTCCGCTCGAATCAAGGGGTCCAGGGCGCTGAAGGCCTCATCCATCAACAACACATCGGGTTCGATGGCCATGGCCCGGGCCAAACCTACCCGCTGCTTCATTCCCCCGGAAAGATTCTCGGGGTAGTATTCCTCCCAGCCGCCAAGACCAACCTGTTCCAGAGCGGCCTGGGCCTTGGGCCGCCGCTCCTCCAGGGGTACGCCCTGAATCTCCAATCCGAATTCCGCATTCTCAATGACTGTCCGGTGGGGAAATAAGGCAAAACTCTGAAAGACCATGCCGAACTTTTTCCGGCGAACCTCTCTGAGCTCCTCTTCATTCATCTTTGTAATATCAACACCGTCGATAGTAACCGTTCCGTAGGTGGGCTCAATAAGCCGGTTAATACAGCGCACCAGGGTGGATTTACCGCTACCGGAGAGGCCCATGATAACCAGGGTCTCTCCCTCATACACATCGAAGCTGGCATCGGCAACTCCGACAGCCTGCCCGGTCTTCTCCAGAATGTCGTCCTTGGACACACCCTGCTTAATGAGCTCCCGGGCTTTTTCGGGATGGCGGCCGAATATCTTATACACGCCCTCAACCCGAATCTTAACTTTCCGCTCTTCCATTGGGTTTCCTTTATTTTGATCTGCAAGTATTAGTTAGTACACTATTTTTTTAAGTCTTGATAAAGCATAGTAAAAAGGATATGTTTCTGTCAAGTATTTATTCGTATACTAAGTAATTTTTATGGGATATAGCATTCAAATCACCGTAATACATCAATAATTTCTTACTTTATAGGTTTTTATGGTGATTTGAATGGGGTTGGCATCAGATGTGTTGCTTCGTAATCTATGCATATTAATGCAGACCCTTTACAAAACCAACCAACTTTGCTACTATTTGCTTAGTGTACGAAACTTTAGCACTCTAATACTTATAATACGAAGGAATTGACCAAGAAAATCCCCGGGTATATGCTTAGTACGGGCATAGAACCACCCGGGGTTGAGGAATAACCGTCCCCGGGCATCACAGTGAACCGAGGGATACATGGATAGAACGGTGAGTTTATTGGTGGTTAAAACCCTGCGTCAGATAATCCGCGCAGTCGACATACATTCTCAACACCTGAAAAAGACCATAGGACTGACCGGTCCGCAGCTGCTGCTGCTGAACGAGATCAAGCGCAGCGGTGAAATCGCCACCGGCGACCTGGCCAAAGCGGTGAACCTGGCCCAGGCCACCGTTACCAGCATCATCGACCGGTTGGAAAAAAAGGATCTAGTGGTACGCAATCGGTCGTCCGAGGACAAACGCCGGGTCTTTCTTACCCTGACCTCCAAGGCGCAGATCCTCCTGGAGGCTAGCCCATCCTTCATCCAGGATGAATTTCTTGACCAATTTGAACAGTTGGACACATGGGAGCAGAGCCTGATTCTCTCAAGCCTTCAGCGCATCGCCAAGATGATGAACGCCCACGAAATCCAGGCCGAGCCCATATTAACAGCAGATTCCCAATCCCAGCATAACGAAGAACAAAAGGAGCAAGTAGAATGAGCGACAAAGCCTCAGCAGACATTACGGTTATAACCAAGGAAAACCTGTCAACCAGCGGGGTTACCCTAGAGCAGGCCGTGGCGTTTTTACACGATCACCTGGAAGAGTTCCGGGATACCCCGGCCGCTATTGAGAATGCCATCCGGTTCGCCCTGTCGGCCAACAATAGAGAGAAGGGATTTCTCATCGCCGCCCACAAAGGCGGCGAGCTGGCAGGTCTGGTCGTGATGAATGAAACGGGCATGGACGGGTACGTGCCTCCCCACTTTCTCGTGTACATCGCGGTAAACCGTAACTTCCGAAAACAGGGCATCGGTAAGCAGCTTATGAAAACCGCCATATCCGAGACCAAGGGTGACATTTCCCTCCACGTTGAGTACGACAACCCGGCCAAAAAACTCTATGAAGCCGTGGGCTTTACCTCAAAATACGCCGAAATGCGGCTCCCCCGGTAAGATTCCCCGGCATCCCAGGAAGGAGGCCACCATGGCCGAATTGGTAATATACAAAGAACGAATCCTTAAAAACATCCGGACCCTCAACACCTATTTTGAAAAACACGGCATCACCTGGACCCTCATCGTTAAGATGCTCTCGGGGAATAAGCGGCTTTTAAAAGAAATTCTTACCGATCCCATTCTCAGCGGCGCCCTGCAGTCCGTGGGAGACAGCCGGCTCACGGGACTGCGCCATGTGAAGGAGCTGAATCCGGAAATTCAAACCATGTACATCAAACCCCCGGCTATCCGCTTTGCAGACCAGGTAGTTACCTATGCCGACGTATCCCTGAACAGCTCCTTCCGAACCATCGAGGCCCTGAATAGGGCTGCAGGCAAGCAGAACAAGGTCCACAAGGTCATTATTATGATCGAGATGGGGGAACTCCGGGAGGGAATCCTGGGGGATAACCTCATAGATTTTTACACCAGGGTCTTTGCCCTGGAACACATCGACATAATCGGGATCGGCACCAACCTCGGCTGTCTTTTTGGGGTGGAACCCACCCGGGATAAGCTCGTCCAGCTGTCCCTCTATAAACAGCTCATCGAGGCCACCTTTAAAACCAAGGTAAGCCTCGTCAGCGGCGGCACGAGCATCACCCTGCCAGTCATCGAACAGGGCAAACTTCCCAAGGCCGTGAACCACTTCCGGGTGGGGGAAGCAGTATTCATGGGGACAAGTCCCCTGGACCAGAAGCGCTTTAGCACCCTAAGCGAATCAGTCTTCGAATACGATGCCCAGATCCTGGAAATTGAGGAAAAGGACGCCCAGCCCGACGGGGTAATCGGAGAAGGAAACATCGGCCACGCCATTGAGGCCCAGGAAGACGACCCTAGCGATAAGAGTTTCCGCGCCCTGGTGGACTTCGGATTAATCGATGTTGATGCTGCGGATCTCGAACCCCTGGATCCCGAGGTCAGCCTCTTCGGGAGCACCAGCGATATGACGGTGTACAGCCTGGGTAGCAACAAGACCCCGTCTGGCCAGAAAAAATACCAGGTCGGCCAGTCCCTGCCCTTCAAGCCGAGCTACATGGCCGTGGCACGCCTCATGAGCTCCAAGTTCATCGATAAGCGGGTGGTGTAGGAAATCCGATAGAATTTGAAGCAACCCGGCTCTTTCTTGCGGTAATAGGTGTATGAAAACACCCTTATACCAGAATCATGGATCTGCCGGAGAGCCGGGACTCCCTATCCTCCATGGCAGATCCTTAAAACCCAACATCCGGGAGCGGGCGGTTTCCTCCGGAATTGCCGGACTCTCCGATGAAGAACTCCTCGGCCTGATGATCGGAAGCGGCATTAAGGGACACCCGGTCTCGAAACTCAGCAAGCTTCTTCTTCCCCTGCTCAGTCTGCAGGGCCACCGGGGTCCCGAACCGGAGATCTTCTCCCGCATCCCCGGGATCGGCGCTGCCAAGGCCGCCATGCTCAGCGCTGCGGCTGAGTACTTTCGCCGGGTATACACCCCCCGGGGTAAAAAGATATCAGCCCCCCAGGATGTCCTTTCCCATATCAATCACTATTCCCACCGCAACCAGGAACACTTCATATCGATCTACCTCAACGGCGCCCACGAGATTATCCAGGTTCGGGTAACCTGCATCGGGCTTATCAACCGGACTATTGTCCACCCCCGGGAGGTCTTTGCACCGGCAGTGGAGCTCCGGGCGGTGGCGGTCATCGTAGCCCATAACCACCCCTCGGGGAACCTGGAACCCAGCAGGGAGGATCTGGAGGTTACCGAGCGGCTGTTACGCGCCGGGGAGATCATCGGGATCGGCCTTTTGGATCATATTATCCTGGGCCCGAACGGGTCGGCCAGCCTTCTTGAGTTGGGCTTGTTTCCCGGTTAGGGCATGACCGCACCCCGGGCGGCGGTGTAGAGATGGTACCATTCCTCCCGGGAGAGTCGTACCTGGTCTGCTTGGGCGCAGGCGTTAATCCGGGCGATATTGGTGGTTCCGATAATCGGAACGATGGCTCCAGGATGGCGAAGAAGCCAGGCCAGGGCAATAGCTTCCTCGGCCACCCCGTGCTGCTGGGCATACCGGCCCACCAGCTCCGCGACCTGGGCCAGATGGGCGTGCTGATCGTCCAGGGGCCTGCCGGTGAGATATCCCTGGGCCAGAGGGCTCCAGGCCTGAAGCTGAATCCCCCGGCGTCGGCAGTACTCTAGTGTTCCCTCTAATCCCTGGGGATACCGGGGACTGAACTGGTTCAGGCTTACCCCGGCTTCAACAAATCCGTAGTGAGCCAGGCTCATCTCGATTTGATTCACCACCAGGGGGCGGGTGAGGGTAGATTCTAGGAGCTGAATTTGCGCCCAGTTATGGTTTGATACACCGAAGTGCAGAACCTTCCCCTGGGAATGGAGCTGCTCAATGGCCCGGGCCACCTCCTCGGGCTCGCAGAGGGGATCAGGCCGATGGAGCAGGAGGATATCCAGGTAGTCCGTACCCAAACGACGAAGACTGGCGTTTACCGCCTGAATAATGTAGTCATAGGAAAAGTCGTACCGGCCCGGTGCGCCGGGTTCAGGGGTATCGGCGAACCGGATACCGCATTTTGACTGAATGACCATGGACTGGCGTAACCCGGGCTGCTGTTTGAGCAACTCTCCGAAGGTTTCCTCAGCCTTGCCCCGGGTATAGATGTCGGCGTGGTCGAACAGGGTGAACCCCGCTTGTAAGGCCGCTTCCACCACCTCCCGGGCCTGATCCACCGCCCGGGCCGATAGAGGAGCATCGGTCCAATCACCCCCCAGGCCCATACAGCCAAAGCCGATCCGCGAGACTACCGGTCCATTCGTTCCTACAGGTTGTGTGGTCATGATTTGCTCCTTCATTATGGTTCTTGGTTCTAGGTACCGGGGTGGAACTCAAGGTTGACCCGTTTAACCCCGGGTATATCGGAAAGGGATACCACCAGCTGGTTGACCGGAATGTCCTTCGGAATGAGTACATCCAGATGCATGGTGACCCCCTCCTTCTTAACCTGGTAATCAATGCTCATTCCGTGAATCTCCACCCGCTGATCCTCGATGATCCCCCGGATAGTCTCAACCCGTTCCTGGAGGCCTTCCCCGGATAAACTCAAACGCCGGGTTACCGCCTTGGGAAACACCTTGGTGGATATCCGTTCCAGAATCCCCAGAGCAAAGAGTACGATGCCCACCGCAATAACGGCAGCAGCGTACATGCCCGCGCCGGTCACCAGACCGATAGCCGCAACCACCCAGATACTGGCTGCGGTAGTCAGACCCCGGATATCCAGTCCCATGCGGACAATGGCCCCGGCTCCGAGAAATCCGATACCCGAGACCACCTGGGCGGCGATTCTGGAGGGATCCGCCGCATCCCCGGGAAAGGCCTGGGCCATGTAGATGGAGAGCATCATGAGAATGGTAGCGCCGAGGCAGATCAGAAGATGGGTACGGAGACCGGCGGCCTGATTTTTGCGCTCCCGTTCTAATCCCACCATACCCCCAAAAATAGCAGAGAGGGCAAGCCGCAGCACCAGGGTGTCCAGCTGGATTTCTTGTTTTGTAAAAAGCTCACTAAGCCAGGTAAGGAGATCCATGGCACCAGTATATGCTCCCTTCTATGCAATATAAATACCTTTTTGCTATACTGCCCGGCATGAGTGATGAAACACGACCAGGATTAGACTTTTTACGGCAAACAGTTAAGGACGACATGGATTCCGGACGGTTTCCCCCTCCGGTTACAACCCGATTTCCTCCGGAACCCAACGGCTACCTGCATATTGGGCATGCCAAGGCCATCTGCTTGGATTTCGGGATTGCCGAAGAATGGCAGGGCAAAACCAATCTTCGCTTCGATGACACCAACCCCACCAAGGAAGATGTAGAGTTCGTGGATTCCATAAAACGAGATATCCACTGGCTTGGTTTTGACTGGGAAGACCGGGAGTTTTTTGCCAGCGACTATTTTGAACAGCTGTACCAGTGGGCACAACAGCTCATATCCAAGGGGCTTGCCTACGTTGACAGCCAGAGTCCCGAAGAGATCAGCAAGAACCGGGGAACACCCACCCAGGCCGGCATTGAAAGCCCCTACCGAACCCGCACCGTTGAGGAAAACCTCGAGCTTTTTCAGGACATGCGGGACGGGAAATTTCCCGACGGCTCCTGCGTGCTCAGAGCAAAGATTGATATGGCCCATCCAAACCTCAATATGCGGGATCCGGTGATGTACCGGATTAAACATGCCCACCACCACCGTACCGGCGATGCATGGTGCATCTACCCCATGTACGACTGGGCCCACGGACAAAGCGATGCAATAGAGGGAATAACCCACTCCATGTGCACCCTGGAGTTCGAGAATCACCGGCCCCTGTACAACTGGTATCTTGAGAAGCTGGAACTGCCCAACCCTCCCAGGCAGATAGAATTTAACCGACTGAACCTTACCTACACCGTCCTGAGCAAGCGTAAGCTCCTGGAACTCGTGCAGAAGAATATTGTCGAGGGCTGGAACGATCCCCGGATGCCAACCATCTCGGGTATCCGCCGGAGGGGCTACCCTGCAGGTGCCATACGGGCCTTCGTGGGTGCGATGGGGGTTAGTAAAACCGAAGGGATGGTGGATCTCTCGGCCCTGGAATACTACGTCAGGGAGGAGCTGAACCGTACGGCCCGGCGGGTGATGGTAGTCCTTGATCCGGTAAAGGTAGTGATTACCAACTACCCCGAGGGAAAAACCGAGCAGATAGATGCGGAGAACAATCCCGAGGATGAATCTGCCGGCTGGAGGACCATTCCGTTCTCCCGGGAGCTATTCATTGAGCGGGCAGATTTTATGGAAGCCCCCCCCAAGAAGTACTTCCGGCTATCACCCGGTAAGGAGGTCCGCCTCAAACACGCCTACTTCATTACCTGCCAAGAGGTAATTAAGGATGCCCGGGGAATTATCACTGAGCTTCGCTGCACCTACGATCCCGAAAGCCGGGGCGGATCAAGCCCCGATGGCAGAAAGGTCAAGGGCACCCTGCACTGGGTAAGCTGTCAGGAATCCGTGGATGCCCGGGTCCGGTTGTACGACAACCTATTTGTGAAACCCGACATGGGAACCCTCGAGGAAGGCAAGGATTACCTGGATTACCTGAATCCGGAGAGTCTGGTGGAGGTGACTGCTAAGGCTGAACCCTGTATGACGGATGCGAAAGCCGGGGAGCACTACCAGTTCCTGCGCAACGGCTATTTTACCGCCGATGAAATCGACCACCTTCCTCAGGACGGCACCCTGGTATTCAACCGGACCGTCACCCTGAAGGATAGTTGGGCAAAAATGGAACGGAAGGGTCAAACCAACTAAGGGGATCGGAACACCTGCCTCCGATTCCGGGGGCAGCACGATTTTTCCGGGGCAGGAGGTATTCTCCTGCCCCTCATGCCTGATCGAACCGGCTGTCTTGCTTTTTAATTGCTGTGAGGCATGTAGTGGGCACTGCTGGCAGCACCGAGCTTGGGGAATTCCCGTTCTTCTTCGGGGGTATAGAGGCTGTCCAGGGGTTCGGGCTTGGGCTGGTAATCCCGGGAAATGCCGGGACTCTGCTCCCTGCGCCAGGGGTAGGTAGCGTGGGTGTCTTCGTAGGGGATTTTTTTAATGATCTCCACCACCAGTTTTCCCTGCTCCCGGCGTTCTTCCACCACTCCAAAACACCCTGCCCCGATATAGGTGATCCGTTGCCCTTCGGTAAGCTCCTCCTGGCCCTCCAGGGTCCGGATTACACTCTCGATATTCGCCGGCTTTCCCGTGGAGGGGTGGGCAATGGCTGCCAAGATATTCTCAATCGGATCGCCTGTTATGGGATCCGGATCGTATTCCCGGATCGGGGGAGGATCCGGCATGTAGGTACGGGAAGGATCGTCGTAGGGAGTTAGGGCCCGGACCTTGGGTCCCCGAGAGCCCCCCCTCCCCTGCCCTTTGCCAAGAGACTGGGATTGATCTTGTTTGTTTTTTTTCTTGCGACGGCCTCGTTTACGCCGATTTTGCTGAGAATCTGCCATATGGTTACTGTACTGCTCCTAACTGGTCCTGGGCAAGTAGAAGCGCACCGGTAATACCCGCCTGGTTCTCTCGCTCAGGAAATACGATATAATCTTCCCGTTCTTCGGTAATCTCCGGTCTGTCAACATACCCGTTGAGAAACTCCTTCAAATACCGCCGAAGAGCCGGAAATATCTGGGGTTGATGCATGACACCGCCGCCCATGATAATGCGCTGAGGACTCAGGGTCAGTACCATAGCAGCCAGCCCCTGGGCCAAATAATAGGCCTCAAGATCCCAGGCCGGATGGTCCTCGGGTAATTCGATACCCGGTTTGCCCCAACGCTCCTGAATTGCCGGGCCGGCAGCCATACCCTCTAAGCAGGTGCCGTGAAAGGGACAGGTACCTTGGAAGGTATCATCCTCCCGGGGTACCAACCGAATATGTCCCACCTCCGGATGAACCAACCCGTGAAGCGCCTTATTATCTACCACCACACCGCCGCCGACTCCGGTTCCAATCGTCAGGTAGAGAAAGGTATCGCAACCCCGGCCGGCACCGTACCGTCCCTCTCCCAATGCTGCGGCGCCGGTATCGGTATCAAACCCAATAGGCACATCCATTCTACTCTTAAAAAATCCGACGATATCCGTACCAGCCCAGCGCACCTTCGGGGTGGATGTAATATACCCGTAGGTCTTGGATCGCCGATCCAAATCCACCGGACCGAATGAGCCGATTCCCAGGGATGCTATGGGCCCGTACTCTTCCTGGCATTCCTTAAAAAAATCATAGGCCCGGGTCATGGTCTCTTCCGGGGTCGTAGTGGGAAATCGGATTTCCTTGAGGATATCCACCGGGGAATATCCGACCGCACAGACAAACTTCGTTCCTCCGGCCTCAATTCCGGCAAGCAGGGGTTTCGACATAGCATGGCTCCTTGTATGGTGTGTTCCAAGGGTAGCATCTTAGGCGCGCTTTGTCAGCACGCCTGCAGGTTCCTCGCGGTCACGACCGTTTTAATCACTCCAGGGGAAGGACGGGAGTTTATTGAAGGGTCTAGGCGTTGGGCCGGCGACCCAGCAGATACGCCGCCCCAGCACCGCCGAGGAAACTGAGAACAGACACGCCACCGGTAAGGTCCAGGGTGATTCCGGGCCACAGCTCGACCAGGGACCCCAACACCAACCCGATGATGGCAGCGTAGGTCAGACTATGAAATCGCCGGAGCAGGAACCCCATGAGTTTGCTGACACCGATAATGCCCAGGGCAGCCCCCAGAACCAGAATACCCAACAGGGGCAGATTGAAATCCTTAATCGCCCCGATGAAGGTGCTGTACAATCCCAGAATCAACAGAATAAAGCTGCCGGAGATACCCGGAATGACCATTGCAGCCGAAGCAATGACCCCTGCCGCGAAGATACCCAGGGCGGATTCCGGGGTAAGCTCACGCATGGCGCCGGATTCCAGGGGTTCGGGCTGGAGACTCAGGAGAATCATCCCCGCTAAAAAAACAAGAAATACCACCCCATGGTACCAGCGGAACTCCTTTGGACGGGCAATATGGAGGAGGAAGGGAATACTCCCGGCGATTAATCCCATAAATCCGAAGGTGGTTTGCTGAGGAGCCCGAAGGAAGAGCCAGTCCACCAGATGGGCAATAGCGATGATACCCAGACCCAGGCCGACCCCGACCTGCACCAGGTACCAGAGATTCTGTTTCCACCCGTACTCGTTGGAAAAGAAACCGCTCACGGCAGAAATGAGCCGGTCATAGATTCCGGTAACTACGGCGATGGTGCCGCCGCTAACCCCGGGTACCGCATTCGCCGCACCGATGGCCGCCCCGGAAAGAATTAGCCCAGGATTGGGTAAAACCTTGAACGTTTTTTGATTCATGCAGGGAGTATATCAACAAGCCCCTACTGGTTCGAGGCCTGGGGTTGTTTTACCGTATGAATTTCATTAAACACATCCAAAACGGTCTGAAACAACTGCCTGGCCTCTCGGGAATAATCCTCCAGCCCCCGGGCATTCAGGGAATCCAGGTCGATCCGGGCCATGTACTCCAGGGTGGAGACCAGGGGATGTTCAGCATTCAGGACAAACAGGGGCTCCCGGGTTTTTTCCAGCTGCTCCAAGGAATCTGGGCGGTGGAGGGGAAACTGCAGGCTCTTCCCCTCATGGGGTTTGGGTCCGGCCTGTTCGGCGCTGTTGTCCGGGGTGATTTCCCGGGCCGGGGTAGATGGAACACTGCCGGATCGGCGTTTTACCCGGAGGCGCAGGGGCTTTTTCCGGAGTTCGGCGGGACCTGCTATTTCCGGGGCTGCTTCTTCCCCGACTCCTGCTTCCCTGGCCGGGGTCTCACGGGAGGTCTCGGCGGATTCCGGCACACCCCCTGGCTCCAAGGTATCCAGGGTCTTAGAATCGGCAAAATCATCCTGATCGATCTCGTAACTTCGGAACGCCTCAACCTGGCGGGCTACCCGCTTACTGCGATGGACCTCATCTAAGCGGGTTTGGTGCTGAAGCCGTTCCAGGGCAGTCAGCGGCGCGCGAACCTCCTGGGACTCATCATTCTGAGATGTCTCCCCGGGAGTCGCTGCGATGGAAGGATTATATTCCTGGGTACTATGGGAAACCCAGTCCATAAAGAGAGAAAACTCCAGAGATTCCTGGGGTCCAGCGAAATCCTGACGCAGGTTTTCTAAGCGGTCGCAGATACCGCATATATCCTTATCACACCGCCCCCCCAGGGGCATCTGGGAAAAAAACTGGTTCAGAACACGGTTGAACCGAAGCTTTTTGGCCGGTTCGATCTCGTACCCCAGGTCCTGGGTGTAGGGAGTCGACATCCGGAGAGCGATTACATATCGCTTATCTTCTGTTGAAAGAATACGTAACTTGTTAGCAACGCCAACCAGATGCAAAAGCTCCTGGGGACTGAATAGATCAATGAGGTACTGCATGATGTTTAAGCCTTTTATGTAGGGGTCTCGTTTATGAGCGTGTGGGGCACACAATAAAAAATAGCTGAATAATGTTCAAGGGGGCTGTTCCATCTTTCTTGGGTAGGAGGCAATCCGGTACCGATGCCGGGTTGTAGCCCTCGCTGGGCGGCCGGTTCCCGGGTGAATAGATCAAGAGTTAGGAACGACTTCCGGGTCCTGTCACTTGGTTTTTACCCTGGGATTTTGCCTGGTACATACGGCGGTCGGCTGTATCCAGGAGATCCCGTACCTTCATGCCGTCCTCCGGAAAGACAGCGACCCCCGCAGAAAGGGTTATGGAATAGGGCAGTTTCATGGATGCTACGGCCTGACACAGCCGTTGAGCAAACACCATAGCACCCTGACCGTCGGTATGGGGCAGGACCGCCACAAACTCTTCACCCCCGAACCGGGCCGTTATATCCTCGATCCGGGCGTTTTTCTGAAGGCACCGGGCGATCCGGATCAGGGCCATATCCCCTGCCTTATGCCCGAACTCATCGTTAATGCTCTTAAAATCATCCACATCCGCAAAGACCAGAGCAATCCGGTAGCCGTGTCGCCGGGCCCGGTGCAGCTCCTGGGTGCATTGGGTCTCAAAAAACCGGCGGTTGCTCAGGCCGGTCAGGAAGTCTGTCAGGGCGTGGTTCTGCTGCTGTTCATACTCTTGGTACTCCACCACCGTCGGAAAGGTGTAGAGCGACTCCTGGGAGAGCAAATACTCCATGAGGGCGGATCTAAAATCCACCGAAGCGTGCATTCCCGTAGATAACCGTTCCTGAAGATCCTGGGCTGCCCGGTATATTTCCCGGGCACGGTGGGGTTCAATGGCCTTCTGGGCCAGTAGGCGTATGAGAATGGAATAAAACTCGGGATTATCACCGTAACTGGATTGAAGGGATGAAAGTGCTTCATTGAAGCATAGAGAATCAGACAAAAGGGTTTGCTTAATACTCCGACTTATCTGAACCTGATTCATGAATGAATACTACGTCTCCCCCACTGGTTTTGTCAAGATTGACTCCGGTGTCTCGGCCCGGCTCAATGGGGTTCAACCCCGGGTGCCCGGCATGGTGCCGCTCGGCGCAATGCAACCAGGGCCGCCCCCTGGTATGTTCATGCTATTCAGCCCTCGAAAACACCCTCCGGACCCGATGCCGGTTTTCGCGCCACCACCATGTGCCGCTTAACTCCGAAACCGGGCCGGCGGACTACCTGGAACCCCGCCCGGCGCAGTCCGGCCTTCACCACCCCGGCCGCACTGTAGGTAACCGCGAATCCCCCGGGCAAGGTTAATGCGCCGACATCCTGCAGCACCTCCGAAGACCACATCTGGGGATTCTTCTCCGGGCTGTGGCCGTCCAGGAACCAGCCATGGAAGGACACGCCGGAATGGCCTAGGGCCGAGAGCATTCCCTCCACATCACCCTGCCAGAGAGCCAGCCGTACCCGCCAGCCCCGAAAGTCCCAGGAAGACAGGTGCCACCCCAGCCGCCCCAGTCCAAGCCCCAGTGCCTGGTACCAAGACCGTACATCACCGGGGTTCAGGGCCGACAACTCCCCGCTGTCCCAGTAGGGCTGTAGCCATTCTTGCAGTTGGTCCCATTCCAGCGGATACGCATCCACGGACCAGTACCACAACTCTGGCGACTCTTCCGCCGGATTCTTTCGCTCCCTTGGTTGGCCGCGGAGCCTGTCGACCACATCCCGCTCCTCGGCCGGATTCTGTAAATCCGCCGGTCTACTATGCGCCTCAGCCGGTTGGCCCTGCGCCTCGGCCGGATTCTGCGATCCAGCCATGGGGTTCTCATTTTCTGCCGGATCTCGCGATCCGGCCGGGCTGCTCTGGACTCCCGCCGGTCTACTATGCGCCTCGGCCGGTTGGTCCAGCGCGTCTGCCGGCCCCTGGGGCCTCCCCGGGAAGGCACCGGACTGCCGGCTACAGTCAGGTAAGTGGGTCAGAAGGGCCCAGAGATTCAGGCCGGTGCCGAAGCCCGTCTCACCGATGGTGATTCCCCGGGGGATGTTCAGGTCAAGTCCCGATCCGCGGATGAATACGTGGGTAGCCTCGGCAAAGCCGGCTCCGGGGGAGAAGTAGGGATCATCGTAATGGGGATTATAAGGAAAGGAGGTGTTCATACCAGGCGTTTCACTGTATCATTTCCCTTCGAAGGAGAGAAGATGCAAAAGGGTACATTCTACGTACGGCTCATTTTAGATACGGTTCCGGAGGAGCGTCGGGCTACCCTGGCCTTCCGGGATGAACGGAACTACCCGGTTCTCGGACTGGACAGCGAGAAAGGACGACTGCTTCTGCCCGATGACGCCAATAAACTCGTGTGGATTCCTATGGGCATCTGCCGCTTCGTAAAACTCACCTAGACCCTGAATCACCCGAAGGAAACACCATGGTACAACAGATCATTCCCATTTTTCTGGCCCTCTTCATCCTCATAGATCCCCTGGGAGTATCCATGATCTACCTCTCCTTGACCGCAGAAATGCCCCTGGCAAAACGCCGGAAAATCGCCCTGCGTGCCCCCTTGATCGCCTTCATCGTCCTGGGACTCTTCATATTTCTCGGTCAGACCATCATCGGGGCCCTGGGAATCATGCCGGGCAGTCTGTACGTTGCCGGCGGAATCCTCCTGTTTTTTGTTGCAACGGACCTATTATTTGCGAAACCTAAGCGGACCAAAACCTCCGAGCAGGAAGAGGATTCCCCGGGGCAGGATGTGGCGATTTTTCCCCTGGCCCTGCCCCTGCTTTCCGGCCCCGGGGCGATAACTGCTATTCTGCTCTACCTGAGCGACAATCCCCACAACCTCGTCTTTTCCCTGGTGCTTCTGGGAGTGGTTGCCGTGGTCTTAGGGTTGGGGGTGATTTTCATGCTCGGCAGCCGTTTTGTGCGAAAGGTGCTCCGGGACACGGGGGTTAAGGTCATTGAACGGATCATGGGAATCCTTTTGGCCGGAATGAGCGTACAATTCGTATACAACGGCCTGGTGAAGCTCGAAATACTTCCGTTATAAGCCGGTTTCAGTGTATACTACCCCCATGACTGTTTCAAAATTCAGGAAAAGTGCACAACGCGAGCGCCTGTTCCAGGTAATAGCAGCCACTGATACCCATCCCACCGCCCAATGGCTCTACGACCAGTTGAAGCCCGAATTTCCCTCTCTGAGCCTGGGCAACCTCTACCGTAATCTACACATCCTCCAGGAACAGGGCAGGATCGAACGCCTGAACATCCCCGGAAGCGATACCGACCGCTACGATGTTATGGATACCCCCCACTACCACCTGATCTGCACATCCTGCAACCGGATCTTCGATGTGCCCGCCGAGGGACTGGATGGGGTGATAGCCCGGGTCCAAGGAACGGCCGGATTTACCGTTTCCCAGGCCTATGTACAGTTCACCGGTCTATGCGCGGATTGCAGGAACCGCTGAAATCTGCCCACCGGTAACCCTCCCCTCCTAAGGAATAATCATTGACAGCCCCAGAACCCCGGGGTACTCTTAGGCATCTATCACGAACGAATACGATGGTGTATACTTTATGAGTCATTTGCAATTTGTATGCGTATTACATGGAAACCAGTAAATCATTTCAAAGAAATGGGTTGCTAGTGTTAGTCCGGCGCATGGCGCTTTCAACACTACGGTTTGAATGAGTCTCGTAACTATACATGCATTGCAGTCAGATAACGGGAAGACCTGAGGGGCCGGGAATGGACAACAAACGCAGATTCATCGCACAGTTGAATTACCCTATGAAAAAACACAGCATAGTTAATCCAGGACTGATGGGTCTGATCCTGGTCCTGGCCCTCGCCGGATGTTCCTCCGAAGGAAGTTTGTCATCCCTCACCCAGACGGTACGGAACAGTATTACCTCCGGCGTGGAGGCCGTGGGTGAGAGCACCAGGGGGGTACCCGCTGTGGGGTTGGCAGAAGCTCCCCTGCACCGCGCCCAGGGTCCTCAGATCGCCCAGGATTCCCTTGCACCCCATCAAACCACCGATATATACATTGGCATGTCCAAGGCCGAGCTTCTGGCCCTCTATCCTCGGGCGAAGGAAACCACCGCCAGCACCATCGAGCTCCAGGATGCAGCCTTCGATGTGTCCGGTGTTTGGACCTTCAGCTTCCGGGACAATAAACTCTCCTGGTTCGTCTTCAACGGCTATAACCAGGATATTACCTCCGACTCCTTTACCCGAACCCTGAAAACAGCGGAGACCCTCATTGACAGCTACACCGCCATCCTCGGTCTGCCCGGACAAATTTCCCGGGGCATCTCGGTATTCAAGGATCCCCGGATCCAACGCCACCAGGGATACCAGGTGATTAGCGCCCAGTGGAACACCCCCAAGGGCAAGATAGTTGTAGACTTTTCCTTCTTGGGGGAGGGAAACGACTATTCCTTCCTGGTGACCCTTCAGGCCTCAGCTTGATTCCAACAAGATCCCATATGCCTCCCCCTAACCCCTCATTACTCCTGGGTACCCTGACTCCCTAGATTCCCTGCCGGGCCTTCCCCCTCATTCCATACCCCATGGGTCGTCTCGATCTAGGAGAATGATCTGCCCGTCCTACTGCAGTGCCGGGTTTTTGCGTTATACTGTTCTGCGCAAACCAGCGATAAACGCCCCGGAGTAACCAATACCTGTTTGGGCTGTTATGGATACAATGCAGAATCAGGAGCGTAGCTATGATACACCCCGGACATAATAATCCCCAGAGCCCTTCAATAACCCCGGATCCCGTTGATGAGGCCCGGCCCGGATCTTCTGTTGGTTCTTCTGTCGGTTCCTCAGACAGGCACTCCCCGGCGGCCCGGGTTATCCGCCGGGCCCGGAGGGTGGGTACGGCGGCGGTTATTCTTATTCTTGGCGTTTTGCTGGCAGGCTGCAGCACCGGAAGTCTGCCCCGGGGGGCGGGTGAGCAGGAGGCAGCCCGTTTTTTGGCCTTCAGTCCGGGACCACGGATCAATCCCGGAGACGGGTTAGTATTCCGGTTTCACCACGAGTACGGCCGGGCGGGAGAAGCGCTCTCCCAGGATCTGCTTTCCCAGGTGGTAGGGATTCAGGATGTTGGCAGGCTTACCGCCCGGTGGCAGGATGCCCGGACCATGGTGGTCTACCCCGAAAGCGAGCCCTGGCCCCAGGGCAGGGTCCTGGAGGGCTGGATGAACCTCAGCGCCCTCCATGGCCGGGGCGGGGCGGAACCCTCGGCCGATGTGATTTTTCGCTTCTCCTCCGAGGTGGCGGTCCAGGGTATTTACCAGAGCCGGTTCAGTCTCGGTCAGGGCCAGGCCGGGGAGGATTTGTATCCCCAGGTCCGGCTTTCCCTGGGCATTCTGCCCGGGACCGGCGATATTGATTCCGCTCCGGAGCTTTCCTTCCAAACAGCCCGGGGTTCTATTCCGGCCCGGGTGAGCCTGGAGGGTTCTGAGTTGCTGGTAACCGGTACAAGTCCGATTTCCCGGGGGCAGTCCACCCAGACTCTGGGTATTGAGATCCCCCGGGGTTACCTTGATTTACCCCAGACCTGGCAGGCCCAGTGGACGGTTCCCCCCCGGGGAAGCCTCCAGCTGGAAGAGGTCGTGGAGGATGAGGTGCTGGAGCTGGTATTCAGCGAGGATATTGATCCGGCTCAGCAGCTTGGCGGGGCCGTGTTTACCACACCGGAAACCGATTTAGTGTTTGAGGTGCGGGGCAATCGAATCATCATTACCCAGGGGCTCGAACGGGGCGAGATCTATCAAATTACCATTACCCCTGCCCTCCGGAGCATCTACGGAAGCCGCCTATCCAAGGAACTTACCTTCCAGGGGGGGGTGCCGAACCATAAACCCAAGGTCGAGTTTTTACAGAGCGGCTCCATCCTCACCTCCGGAGCGGATTCCCGGATTTACATCCGGACCATGAATCTCCGGGGGCTGAGTGTCCGGATCCAGGAGGTGTTTGAGAACAATCTGGTTCAGTTCCTTCAGACCCAGAGTCTCGGGGGCGAAATCGACCGCTCCCGGGAATTCGACGGCTACGAGGTCAACCGGGTGGGCCGTACCCTGGCCAGCCAGGAGCTGGAGATCGGTGAGACCGAAAACGAATGGCTGGTCCACGAGCTTGATTTATCCCCCTTACTACCGGATAGCAGCCAGAGCCTCTACCTGGTGTCCCTGGAGTTCGACCGGGAGGATATGATTTGGGAGAGCCCGGAGGATGGTGAGTACCATTACGGAAACGATTATTATGAAAACCCCTCCAGCTGGGGCTACCTGTATCAGCATGGCCGGCGCTACAAACCCATCCTGGTAAGCGACCTGGGGCTGACCTTTCTGGCGGGACAGCATGACGGGCTTGCCGCTGTCACCCACATACCCGCAGGCACCCCCCTCTCCGGGGCTGAGGTGGAGGTGTACTCCTTCCAGAACCAGGTTATCGCCCGGGGTAGAACCGACAGCCGTGGTCTGGTCCGCCTTTTCTGGGGCCCGGGGAGCACGGGAACCGGCGGGTCTGGCGCTTCAGGTCCAGGAGCCGGGGATAGTTCCGGGGCGGCAGGATCTGCCCGAAGCGGGATGGTTACCTCCGGTCCCGGATTACCCGGCCCGAGTGGTGAAGGTCCGACTGCCGCCCCCTTCATCGTATTCGCCCGGACCGGAGATTCCCAGGCCGTATTGCCCCTGGACCAGTTCACCTGGAACCTCTCGGGGTTCGATGTGGGGGGGCAGCAGGAAACGCCTTCGGGGCTCCGGGGCTACCTTTTTACCGAACGGGGGGTGTACCGCCCCGGAGATACGGTCACTCTGTTCTCTGTAATCCGCAACTCCCAGGGAAGTTTTCCTGATAACCATCCTGTTACCCTGGAGGTTTTCAACCCCCGGGGACAGCTGTACCTGGAGCGCAGTTCTACCGACGGCAGGGACGGGCTCTACCGGTTTTCCATCCCTACCCGGGCAAGTGACCCCACCGGGGGCTACCGGGTCCAGATTCAGGCAGGGGATGCAACCTTTACCCACATTATCCGGGTGGAAACGATTCTGCCAGACCGTCTGCGCTTATCCATGGATGCTGAGCCCGAGACCTTGGAGCCCCGGGCGGAGCAACTGACGGTGAATCTGACCAGTGAGTACCTCTTCGGCAGTCCTGCAGCGGGTCTGCCGGGAGAGATCAGCCTTACCGTGGAGGATAGGCCCCTTCGAATCCCCGGCTATGAGGAATTTCATTTCAGTCATCCTACCAAGCCCTCTCAGCCCTACAGCGAGGTACTGTACTCCGGCCCCTTGGACGAGGGCGGCGGGGTTTCGGTGGATGTAGATATTCCCGTGATGAAAGACCCGCCGGGTGCCCTGGTATTGGGGTTCTCCGGCCGGGTTACCGAGGCCGGGGGACGGTCGGTCCGGGGCATCACCGCTGTGCCCTACGATCCCTACCATGCCTATGTAGGAATCCGGGCACCCGATTTTGATTTCGGCTACGCACCCCTGGGGGAAGAGAGCCAATTTCAGATCATCCTTACGGATCCCCGGGGTTCATCCATAGAAAACCGGACCCTCCAGTACCGTCTCTATAAAAACGACCGGTATTGGTGGTGGGAATATGACGACTACCGGGATTTCCGCCTGAGTTATAAGAACGACCGGCATACCCAGGTGGTGAGCCAGGGCACCATAACCACCGGAACCCTGCCCAAAAACCTGGGGCTTACCCCGGATGAGTGGGGCGAGTACATGCTCGAGGTTGAGGACCCCCAGGGGCATAGCGCCGGCATCTTCTTCCGGGCAAGCAGCTGGTCAAGCCCGGGGAACGCCCCGGACAGCGGTATCATGGAACTGAAAACCGATAAAACCAGTTACCGGCCGGGCGACACCGCCCGGGTAACCATCCCCACCACGCGAGACACCCAAATTCTCGTCACCCTCTCCAGGGGCGCCGCCATCCTCGACAGCTACTGGTACCCGGCCCAGGGCGGACAGACCGAGATTCCCGTGGAGCTCATGGCCGAGCACGCCCCGGGGGTGTACCTGAGTATCAGCGCGATCCTGCCCCTGGAAAAGGCGGATTCCGGCCAGGCCCTGCGCCTCTTCGGCGTTAGCCACCTGGAGGTTACCGATCCGGCGACCCGGATTCCCCTAAAAATTCACGCCCCCGAAACCCTTGAACCCGAGAGCAGGGTGAGCCTGGAGGTAGAAACCGAAACCGGCCGCCCGGCCCAGGTAGTCATTGCCCTGGTGGACGAAGGGCTGTTGAACCTGACGGGATTTGAAACACCCGATCCATGGAAATCCTTCTACGGAAAACTTGCCCTGGGCGTGCGGGGGGCTGACATGTTCGATCAGGTTATCGGAGCCTTCCATGACGCGGTGTACCGCCGGTTCTCCATCGGCGGGGGCGAAGGGGAGGAGAGTTTCGCCGCCCGAGCAGCAGCCCCCATGATGGAAGCAGCCATGGACAAAGCAGGGGGGCAGGAGGAACGGGGGCTTCAGTTTGAGCCCCTCTCCCTGGTCGCCGGGCCCCTGACCACCGATTCCCGCGGCAGGGTTCAGGCCGAATTCGAGCTACCCAACTATCTGGGATCGGTACGGATCATGGCCGTCGCCCTGGAGGGCATGGCCTTCGGCAGCACCCACATAGACCGCCCGGTTCAGCGCCCCCTGGTCACCCTACCCTCCCCGCCGCGGTTCCTGGGCCCCGGGGACAGCTTCGAGCTCCCGGTCAGTCTCATACCCCTGGAGAAGGATATCAGCCAGGTGAGGGTGACCCTGGATTCCAAGGGGATTCTAACGCCGGGCTCTCAAACACGGCTAGTAGACCTCACTCAGAATCAGGGGGGCACCACCATCCTCCTGCCCCTGACAGCTCCTCTTCAGGTGGGTAGAGCCGACCTGGAACTGGTAGTCGAGTACCGGGATTCAGTGGGTACATCCCGGGAAGACCGGTACCCCCTCCAGCTGGATGTACAACCCGCAACACCCCAGATCAGCCGCAGCAGTGAGGTGCGGATTCCCCAAGGCGGAACTGAGAATCTGGGTATCCTGGCCGACGGACTGCCGGGAACAAACAGCCTCAGCCTTTCGGTTTCCACGGTGCCAAACCTGAACCTGGAAGAACGCCTCTCCTGGCTCCTGGGTTATCCCTACGGATGTCTTGAACAGACGATTTCTGCGGTCTTTCCCCAGCTCTTTCTTGAGGGTCTGGTGGATCCCCAGGTACTCCAGGAAACCCGGGATCCCCGGGGCCGGTTGCCTGCCGAGGCAGCCATAGACCGGAACATATCCAGGGCCCTGGAAACCCTAACCCGGTTCCAGCTGCCCAACGGAGGCTTCAGCTACTGGCCCGGACAATCCGAGGCCAGCCCCTGGGGCACGAACTACGCCGGCGCCTTTCTTCTGGAAGCCAAGGCTGCGGGGCATGAACTTCCCAAGGGTATGATGGAAGGCTGGCTGGAGTTTCAGTCCATCCGTAGCCGCTCAACCCGGGAAGACATGACCAACCGGGTGTACCGCCTCTACCTGCTCGCCAAGGCGGGAAAACCCGAGATCGCCGCGATGAACCTTATTCGGGAAACAGCTCTCGGGGAACTAACCGATCCGGAGCTGTGGCTGCTGGCGGGCAGCTACCACCTCTCGGGACTGGAGGACCTCGCCCGGAGTATCCGGGAGACTGCGGGTACCCGGGTGGCATCCACCGAGGTGGATTACCGGACCTACGGCAGTCCCCAGCGGGACCGGGCCCTAATCCTGGAACAGGCCCTAATCCTCGGAGATCAAGAAACAGCCGATAAGCTCTTTGCAGATCTCTCCGCGGATATCGCCTCCCGGACCTGGTACTCAACCCAGACCCTGGGGTACAGCTTAGCGGCCCTGGGTAAATACCTGGGTATCCAGGGGGATCCACGAGGCGGGACCCAATCAAATCACCCTCAAACCCCCGGCCAAAATCCCAGCATCCGGCTGAACCTCCCCGGAGGAGGGACCCGGGAGCTTGTGATGTCCGGTCTGCGTTCAACCCTAGACCTGGGAACTGAGGTGTTTCCTTTGGACAATCCTGACCAGCCGGTGACCATCGGACTTTCCTACCGGAGCGGGGCAGCACCCCGGGTATTCGCCCGGTTGAGCTGGTCGGGTATCAGCCTGACCAGCCAGGATCAAGAACAAACCCAGGGTATGAACCTGGGCATCTCCTGGTTTACCCCCCAGGGTTCACCCCTGGATGTCCGCCAGCTTGACCAGGGCCAGGAATTTTACGCCCTCATCCGACTGGCCATGGATAGGGACCGGTTGGAGGAAGCCTACCTGGACTTCGGGATTCCCGGAGGCTGGGAGATTGTGCCCACCCGGCTCACCGGCGAGGCGCCCCCTGTTTGGGCGGGAAACCTGGAATACGGCACCACCAACCTGCCCGTGGAGTACCAGGATCTCCGGGACGACCGATCCCTCTGGTTCTTCGACAGCTTCTCCCCGGGGCGCAGCATGCTCTTTCTGGTAAAACTCCAAGCGGTAACCCCGGGACGGTACAGTCTGCCGCCGGTAAGCGCCGGGGGAATGTACGACCACCGGTACCGGGCCCTCTACCCCGGAGGGCAGGTGATGGTCCGGGCATCCGAACCGGCACAATGAAGCGAGTCCTCCGGACCCGGTCCGTACTTATGACCCTGGCTTGGACGGGTCTTACGGCGGCGGTATGGATGCTCTTTCTGACCTACGGCCCCCTGCCCGATCCGCGGCCGGATCCCCGGGAGGTCAGCACCCTGGTAATGGACCGCCGGGGAGAGCTGCTGCGAGCCTATCGGGGAAGCCGGGGAGAATGGTACTTTCCCCTGGAACAGGAAGCCGTGGCGGACCTGGGTCTTTCCCGGGATTCCAAGCTGGTCCACGCCCTTACCCTCGCGGAGGATAAGCGGTTTTTCAGCCATCCGGGAATCGATCCCTGGGCGCTGTTTCGAGCAATCCGCCAGAACCTTCGATCCGGGAGGGTCGTAAGCGGGGGTTCCACCCTGACCATGCAATTAACCCGGCTGGTGGGCAGGCGTCCCCGCACCCTGGTACATAAATCCATCGAGGCGGTTCAAGCCCTTATGTACCAGCGCCGCTACAGTAAGGAGCAGATTTTGGTCTGGTACCTTGCCCAGGCTCCCTTCGGGGGGAATATCCGGGGCATCGGGGCCGCCAGTGTACTCTACTTCGGTACCGCTCCGGGACAGCTGACCTGGGCGCAGGCAGCCCTCCTGGCGGTGCTCCCCAATGCCCCTGGGCTCATCCACCCCGGAGCCAATACCCGGGAACTAGAACTTCGGCGTAACAATCTCCTGGATTCCCTGGCAGATGAAGGGTTTCTTGATCGCCAAGGCCTGGATGCCGCCAAGGCCGAACCCCTCCCCCGGGGACGCTTCCCCCTGCCCTTTGTGGCCCCCCATGCCGCAGACATGGTCGCCCCCTCGGGACCGGGACGGGTGAATACAACCCTGGACGGTGAACTGCAGCTCCAGGTGGAATCCCAGGCCCGCCTCGCCGGTCACCGGCTTCAGTCCCAGGGTATCGAGAACCTGAGTATCCTGGTGGTGCACAATCCCAGCGGACAGGTTCGGGCCTTGGTAGGGAATCCCTTTTACGGTGATTCAAATACCTCAGGGTTCGTAAACGGGGTAACCGCCCGGCGCAGCACGGGTTCCATCCTCAAACCCCTGCTCTACGGCCTGGCCTTCGACCGCGGTCTGGCGCTACCGGAAAGCCTGGTAGCCGACATCCCTATGCAATTCGGCAGCTTCGCCCCCCAAAACGCCGATCAGCGCTTCCGGGGTCTCATACCCCTGAGCCGGGCTCTGGCAGAAAGCCTGAACCTGCCGGCGGTTGCCATGCTGGAGTCCCTGGGGGTAGGAACCCTGTACCGCGCCCTGGAAACTGCCGGGTTTCGTGGACTGTTCAGATCCAGTAGGGAATACGGGTTATCCCTGGTGCTGGGCGGAGCCGAGGCCAGCCCCTGGGAGGTTGCCTCCCTGTACCGGAGTTTCGCCCTGGGGGGCCGGGCCGCCCCCATCCATCTGGAACCCCGCAACGACCGGGGCCCCGGTCCGGCCGTCCTGAGTCCCGCAGCCGCTTTCCAGCTGGCCGAAATCCTCCAATTGCCCAGCCGGCCCCAAAACCAGCGGGGCTGGGAACATACCCTGGAGGGATTCCCGGTGGCGTGGAAAACCGGGACGAGCTACGGTCAGAGGGATGCCTGGGCCGCAGGATTCACCCCGTTGTGGACCGTGGTGGTTTGGGCCGGGAATTTCTCAGGCAGCCCAAGCGCCAACCTCAGCAGCACCGAGTCCGCGGGCTCCCTGCTCTTCGAGGTGATGCGCCTTCTGGGAGGCTGGCAGCCTGCCCCCGCCCCAGAAGGCCAGGCATCCTCCCCGCATCACGGAACTACCTCGGACCGGGGAGCCTGGTTCGTCCGGGATCCCGAGTGGTTCCGAGAGGTGCAGATCTGCGCCCATACGGGCTACCGGGCCGGCCCTGACTGCCCGGAGGTCGTAGTATCCTCCATGCCCCGGAACGCAGCGCCCCTGGCTCTCTGCCCCTTCCATTCGGATAACATTGATCCGCGGATACTCAACTTCTACCAGGCTCAATCCCTGGGATTAACCCCGGTATGGCTGCAGACCATTGCAGTCTCCCAGCCGGCAGAACATAGAATTCTCTACCCCGAGGATGGGATCAATATCATCCTGCCCGAAAGCGGTACTCTGCGGATGCGGGGAATCTATCCCCAGGAGGGGGGACGGCTCTACTGGTATTTGGATGGAAGGTATCTGGGAAGTACGGATACCCCGGGGCAGCATTGGATAGACATTACAGCCGGGGATGCTCAGCCCGGTAGTACCCACCGCCTGACCCTGGTAAACGATCGGGGCGGACGGGTGAGCAGCCGGTTTACCCTGGAGCAGGGAGGTGTTACCGGAAGGTAGGTATTCGGAGGGTCGACTAGGGAGTCGAGCCGGTATCCTCGGTAGTCTCGGGCTCAGGAGCCGAGGACTGGGCTGCCGGGGAATCAGAGGCTTCTTCCGAAGCGGAGGCAGTGGAATCACCTGAAGAATCCAACCCCAGTAGGGTGGAAATCTGCTGCCAGGCTTCGCGCCGGTAGGTCTGGAATTCCTCCCCGGTATTCTCCTTGTCATTAATAAAGAGAATCAGAGCCTCAGCTTCCTTGGTAAGGGTTGAATAGGTCTGGGCGATACGCTGCACCGCCGCCGCATCCTCCGCTGCGAGGCGTCCCCGGGACAGGAGCTGTTCCAGAGCGCGTTGGGCGTTGGTATTCATGAACATCGCCTCATTGGTTAGGCTGGCGGCAACCTCCTCGGTGTAGATCCCCTGGGAGTAGGAATCGGCAACGGTACCGAGCACGAGGTAGCTCAGGTACAGGTTGCTGGCCGAGAGGGATCCCACGGCGTACAAGGCCACATCAATGTCCCCGGGAAATTCTTCTTTGGGAGGGGCATCTCCGCTTTTTGCCCCGGATTGGGCTGCCATAGGAGCCACAATGGTCAGAAATACCACCATGAGCAGGAATATTCCACGAAATCCTGGTTGATTGTGCTTCATCATACCGTCCTTATCGGCTCAAGGGCCGGATTACTGGAGTACCGAATTGTCCTCCCAGGTCCGGGTTTCCCTCCCGTACCTGGGATTCAGTCGCCTGAAGCAGTTCCTTACCGGCCAGAATGGCCCGTCTGCCGGATGTATCCAGGGCCTGGGCAAGACGCTCCGCCGCCTTCTGTAGATCCCCGGGCTCGGCGGACAGGGTCAGGTCCCGGCGATGTTGACGGATTCGGTCCGATATTCCGTAGAGACTGCGTTTGAACCCTACGATTCCCTTTTCTCCCGGGCTCAGGGGTTTGAGTTCCCGGGAGATACTGCCGATTTTCGCCAGATCCAGGCTTGTCCGGTCCAGGGGTGTTGCAGCCATGGCCTGAAGGGTTTGACGGTACACCTCCAGGGTCCGGATGGTTTGGGGATCCCGGTATGAGGCAAGACTAAAGATGCCTCCCATCCCGTCGGAGCTGGCATGGGCGCCGTACGCCCCTCCCTTCATGCGGATATCCTCCCAGAGTGGTCCGGTCTTCAGTACATGGGCCAAGAGCTGCTCATAGGCCTGTTCGGCGCTGCCCAAATACGCCCCTGGCATGGCTGCCGCCACGTAGGCCACCTTGGATGGATAGTCCAAGAATTCGGTGCGCTGAAGGGGTTCGGGCAGTTCCATGGCTTTGAGGGCGGCCTCTGCAGCAGCGGTCACCGAGGCAGGACCAACGGCGGGGTTCCCCGGGGACGATTCCCCTTCGGGGTATCCCGATGCCCGGGCCACCAGGGCAGGCAATTCCCCCAGCCACCGGGCAAGGGTCGCATCCAGGGCCCGGACCTGCCCGGCCTGGGCGGTTATGTTCAGCTTCACACCCTGGGGGGAGATAATCTTCCGGCGAAGGGCTGACAGCGCCTGGGCCAATTCCCAGAGTGCTGGCTGGCCCTCGGGGGTGGACCCCCTGGCCTCCCGTTCCCTGCGCTGGGCGGCGATCGGCTCTGCCAGCTCCTCCAGGAAGAGGTACTGGGTGAGGCCCCGAAGCCGCTCCTCGGTATCCTGCACCGGATGCAGCCCCGCTTCCGCCCGCAGGGACGCATAGGAGCTTCCCCCGGGCAGGATGGAAGACTTCATATCGTTGCGCATCTCAAAAAACACCTCGGCCAGGTGATCAAGGTCGGTGAAATCAGCCTGGGTTACCAGGGATTGAACCCAGCCCAGAGCCTGGGCCGCGGTAGAATCCAGGGCCTTCAACCGGAAAAAGAGGTGGCTGTGTATCCGGGCGGAGCCTGCTCTGCTCCGGTCACCCTTGGCACCGGCCAGGAGATCCACGCCGGCATTAACCTCGGGATAGGCGGAAAACCCGCCGCTCACCATGGCGAGCTGCCGGCTCACCTCCTCATACCCCATGCCGGGCAGCCCCGCCGAGGGCACAAAGGCGGCGAAGAGGGGCACCAAGAGCTGCTCCCGGGGGGTGAGTCGGGAGAGATCAAAGGCGATATCCAGATAGGTAATCCCGTTGGTATAGAGATCGTGGTACCAGACCCTGGCCGGCGCGGCCCCGGAACCCCCTGCTGCAGGCCCCCCGGGGGTTAAGCCGTCCCCTCCCTGGGTCCGGGGGGATTCAGCGGACCGGGGGGATTCAGCGGACCGGGGGGATTCAGCGGACCGGGTGGGTTCGGCGGACCGGGGGGATTCAGCGGACCGGGCGGGCGATGCCGGAGATGCGGGTCTGGAGGGTGCTGCCGGCGAGGTGGGCTTGGCGGGTTGGTCAGGAATCCCGGCACCCGGCCTTGGAACGGTCCGGGGATTCACGCCCCCTTGAGGGGGAACATCAGTTGCCCCGCCGCCATTGGCCTGGGCCCCGTCCGCGCCCCCCCGCTGCCCCTGAGACTCCGAGGAGAGACCGCCGAAAATAGGACGCAGTTCGGACTGCTTACCGGGAATTGATTCAACCTCCCGGGGAATATCTGTTACCGATAAGAAGGGGATCTTCGCCATATCCTCGGGACTATCAGCCTGGCTTTGAAACGCCTCCAGCTCCACCTGAGCCTTCTGAACGGCAGCTCTGAACGACTCTTTCTCGGCTTCCGAGAGACCGGCCTCTAGGGAAGCCAGATCCTCGGCTTCTTCCCGGGCTTCCCGCTCGTTCTGCTGGGCATCGGGGTAGACTGTCACCGTGGTCCGATGGGGATTATCCAACAGATCCTCCTGGATAAGGGTTTCGAGGTAGCGGGTCCCCCCGTCGATCAGGTTACGCAGCTCGGTCATATGCCTCTCAAAGAGAAGACTATGCTCAGCCTCGGCCCCATGAAGCCAGGCCCGGGAGAGCTTACGCAGCAGCCGTAACCCGAAGGGACCGCCCCCCTTGATTTCCCGGCTGCGGAACTCAAATTTTCGTAAAATTCCCTCCACCAGATCGGTATTGAGTCCATCCCGGACAATGCGCCGTAATTCATCCAGGAAAAGGGTCTCAACCTGCTCGGCCTTGTCGGCTCCGGTACCCTGAATCCCCACTGAAAACACCGTTTCCCGCAGCTCAGATTCAAACCCGCTGGTGGGAGAAAGATCATCCCCCAGGCTGGACTGGCTTACCAGCTTCTGGAGGGGACTGGCAGCACTGCCCATGAGCACCTCGGTCAACACCTCCCAGCTCAAGAGTCTCAAGCTGTCCTCCACGGGAAACAGCAGCCAGTTGAGGGTAATGGAACAGGAATCGTCCTGGGAATCCCCCTCCCCGGCTGGATAACTCACCGCCAGGCGGCGCGGCTGGGTCCATCGGGGCTGCAACACCAGGGGAGCAACCGGTTCCTGGGCTTCGAACCGGGACAAAAACCGCCGATCCAGGAACTCCAGGTACTCCTCCGTAGGGGTATTCCCGTAGAGGTACACCAGGGTATTGGAGGGATGGTAGTATTTTCCATGGAATGCCAGAAAATCCTCATAGGTCAGGTTCGGGATCTCCTTGGGATCCCCCCCGGAATCGTAGGCGTAGGGAGTATCGGGGAAGAGCCCCCGGTAACACCATTCCCCCGCCACCGAATCGTGGGTGGAATAATTCCCCTTCATCTCGTTATACACAATCCCGGTCCGTACCAGCCGTCCGGATTCATCAATCTGCAGCCGGTGCCCCTCCTGATTAAAGAGCTGCTCCTTCAAGAGGGGAAAAAACACCGCATCACCGTACACCTCCATGAGGTTGAACAGATCCTGCTTAACCGTCGAGCTGGCGGGGTACACCGTTTTATCCGGAAAGGTAAAGGCGTTCAGGAAGGTCTGCATACTACCCTTCATCATCAATAAAAAGGGATCCTTCACCGGAAAATCCCGGGAACCGCATAACACGGTATGCTCTAAAATATGGGCAACCCCGTTGGAATTCTCGGGAACCGTCTTAAACAAAAAGGCAAAAAGATTCTCCGTATCATCGTTTACGGTATGAAAAACCTCACAGCCCGTGGCATCATGCCGGGCAACGACCCCGGTGCTCCGGTATTCCGGCAAATCCACCAGCCGAGTAATTGTAAAACCATGTATGTTCTGACCTGCTTCAAGCATGTATGTTCCTTTTTTTTCCAAGGTGATTCTCATGCCCCTCCATCCTGGGAACGGCAATAGATAACCATACTCATTGGCCCCCGCTCCCGTCAAGCACAGTCACCCTGCGCCGTCAACAGATCATTCCCTCACGTGTATGTAAAATCGGCTTGACTTTTTGTACAGCTGAGTTAACATTGTCTCATGGAGGTTTACCATGAATACCCATTCCCATCCACAGAACCAAAATTGGCACCGATTCGGCCTGCCCTTGATGGTGCTGCTGTTGATGGTTTTCATACCCCGTCTTGTCCCAGCCCAGGGGCCTTCCGAACCCCCGGAGTCCGGGAAGGAGCTTGTCCAAGCCCAAACCGGATCCCAGGGGGCCCAGGTACGCAGCTTTACGGATCTGCCGTCAGCCCAAAGTCTTGCCCGCACTCGGCGGGTGGTCCTCTTTTTTTATGCATCCTGGTGTCCTACCTGCCGAGCCGCGAAGCAGGACATCGCCGCCCGCCTGGATACCATGCCCGATGATCTCACCCTTCTGTATGTCGATTACGATTCCTCCGACGCCTTGAAACAGGAATACAGGGTCACATACCAGCACACCTTCGTGCAGATTGATCCCCAGGGAAAGGCCCTGGCTGCCTGGAACGGCGGCGGATCCGACCGGATTCTTGCCCAGCTTCGGTAGGTTCTGGATAGGGCGGAGCAGGGTGTAAACCACCCCGGACATAGGGGGCTGCCGGAGCCCCCGCCCCAGGAATAGCCCCGCTGAGAGGCGGGGGTACCTTCTTGTAGGCACCGCGGTAGGGTTGTATCATCCCAGGGGTAAAAACCACATATTCATTACCTGTGCCCGGCTGAGAACGAACCGCCTGGTTTCCCCGGTGGCAGCGGCAGTGTGGTACAGCTCCGAAGATGTATGCCAAAAGGGCTGACGGCAGCCGGCAAAGAGCTGTGTCCCTGCCAGGGGTGTACCCGGCCCTGCAAGCCAGGCGGCCCCGGCTTCCAGAACAAACTCCCCCTGTGTCTTTCTTCGACGTTTCATGGTGAGCTTATCACCTGGGTGAACCAACAAGTCCTGGCCTCCAGGCCAGGTGACTGCCCAAGAGTTTCCTCCCCGGGTATGTTCCATAGCACCCTCCTGTCACCGGCCGGAGTCCGGAAGCGGAGCACCTCGGTTCCTCTTCAACACCCAACCGGTGTTCAAAGGGTACAGAGCCCGGGAACAGGAAAACAGAACGAGATTCTCCCTTCTGTGTGGGAACAATCCAGCTTATAATCGAACTGTGTGGTTATCCTAAGGGTAAACTGTGAGTAAATCCCGAGGAAAATACTTTACAATAGTGGTATGAAATCAGATGTAACCCAGACCCGCAGACTCCCCAAGTACCGCCAGGCGGCTGAATATATTGAGAACCTTATAAATAAAGGCAGCTTAAAACCCGGGGATGCCATACCATCCCTCCGGACCCTGGCATCCACCCTGGGAATTGGCCTGAATACCGTACGCGATGCCTATTGGGACCTGGAACGCCGGGGGATCATCATAACCCTTCCCCAGTCGGGGCATTACGTCCGCAGCCGCGAAAAGGCCCTAAAACCATCCACCACCGCCATTTCCCATCCGACGGAGGTCAGCCTCTGCCGGATATACGACCAACATGTAAACCGGGTGAAGTCCGGAGCCTCCGCCGCCCTTTCCATTGTCCAACTCGACTCCCAGCTTTGGCCGAGCTGGAAATCCATGGTGCGCTGGGCGGGTCAGCTCCCGGGCATATCGGAACAGCGGCTGCTCGAATACGCTATGGCCCCGGGATTACCGGTTCTTCAAAAGGCTCTGGCCCGACAGTTCTCCCTCTGGGGGCTTGCTGTGGAGCCGGAAACCATCCTAATAACCGGAGGCTGCAACGAGGCTATTTCCCTGACCCTCGGGTTGCTCTGCAAACCCGGGGATGTAGTGGTGGTGGAAAGCCCCCTCTACTTCGCCTTCCTAAGCCTGTTGAAACACCTGGATGTTCAGATCATCGAGATTCCCAACCATCCCGAAACCGGGTTAAACCTGGACATCCTGGAGTTTGTGTTATCCCGCCAGCCCGTCAGGGCAGTCCTCTGCAGTCCGAACTTCTCCAATCCCCTGGGATGTCTGATGCCCGAGGATCATAAACTGCGGCTCATCAAACTTGCCAGACAGTACAATACCCTGATCGTTGAGGATGATATTTACGGCGATTTACCCCACCGGGGCTCCCGCCCCAAACCCCTCAAGGCATTTGATCTGGAAGACCGGGTCATCTACTGTTCCAGCTGTTCTAAAACCATCGCCCCGGGGCTCCGGGTAGGCTGGATAATTAATAAAGCCTACTTTGATGCCCTGGCCGCCAGAAAAACCATGATGAATCTGGCCAGTTCCACCCCCAGCCAGGCCATGCTCGCCGGGTTTTTAGAAAGCCGGAGCTACGACCGCTACCTACGTCGCATCCGGAGAATTATCAGCGGAAACTGTAATGCAATCCGTCAGGTTATTCTCCGGGAATTCCCCCAAGGAACGGCCGTCTCAAGCCCCCAAGGTGGCCTGGCCCTATGGGCCGAGCTTCCCCGGGAGGTTGACTGCGGATACCTCTACGACCGGGCGATACGGGAGGATATTCTCCTTGCCCCGGGCATGCTCTTTACCGTCAACGCCGGCCTCTCATCCTGCCTACGAATAAACATTGGAGTCTGGAATCCCCGGGTCGAAGCCGTGCTTATTCGGGTCGGCGCCCTGGCTCGAGAGATTGCCGCTACAACAACAGGAGCCCATTGAGGTCATAGGAGCCCACGTTGATCCAGGTGCAGGTGTGGGAATAGGTCGTCTGGCTTTGAAACGTACAACCGTTTGCGCACTAAGATAAGGACTTCGGGAACCTAATCCAATTCTCGGAGCACAATGAACTGATGGGCCTCGGGACCCCACACGTAGAGCCAGGAAAAGGGCCACAACAGGGCACCGAAGATGGCGTTTGCCACCTTAATCTCCCGTTCCACCTCGCCGTAGTAGGTCTTGTATCCCTCAGCCTCCACCATGATATCCGGATTCTTCCAAGCCGCATTGGACAGCCGGATTCCTTCGTGCTCCTGTATCTCCTTACCTTCCACCGTGATGGTCGCATCCCCGGCATTTGTTTCAAACCGTACCATGGTAGTCGAAACACAGCCCGTTCCCAGGAGCAATACCACCAGAATTATCAGCATAGTCCGTTTCATACTAATCACCTCCCTTCTAAGCCCGCCAGCATACCGCCCAAAATAGAACTAATCAATAAATAAATGACTCATTTATACCTTAGTAATTTTATCAATTTTGATAAAGTTGATAATAAATACATTCAGAACTACACTAGGGGAAATCAAAGGAGTAAATGATGATTAGAACGTCTCAATCTCGATCCCGATTCAGGCTGCCCGGCATTCGGATTGCCGCTATGGCAGAGGGCCGGGGCCGTTATGACCTCGGGGGGCAGGCTCTTCATTCACTCCGATGCGCCCTCCCTGGACGGCGGTGTTTTTACCATCACTGACCGGGGTGAGAGCACCGAGGTGCTGGATGGGATGGTTCGGAACCTTCACGTCTCAGGAGACAGCCTGTTCGCTTCGCTGTACTACCGGCCCGAATCGGGTACCTCCACCGCCTCCTACCGCATGTTCCGGTACAATCTGGAGTAGGACGGACCGGGTCAATCAAAAAGCCCGGGCAAGGAAGGAATCACCAACCGCCAAGCCTGGGCATCTGATACCCCCAGGTACAGTTCCAGGTTCTTGTCGGCGGTAAGTCCCAGCCCCCCGGGGAAGAGCACGTCGGTCAGATCGGGGCGTTTGGCCGGGCCCGGAGGCAGCATTTCCCGGGTACAGATCAGGTTCCAGGGCTCTTTTTTCTGGGTCCGGGGATTGAACCGACAGGCTGCTCCGTGGTAGTGGCGGATACCGCCCTGCTCCATCCAGGCAACATGTCCGAGGAGCAGCACCTCCCCGCTTTCCAGTAGGATGGGCTGATTTACCCCCTCCCAGGAGTCCGCTTCGGGCTGAGAGATCAAGGGGGCTGCGAGAATCCCATCATCCGTCAGGTCCTCTAAGCCGCCGACCTCCAGATAGCCAATGCTTCCCCGGCCCGCCTCGTCGCCCTGGGGCCGGGTAAAGACCCCGATGGAACCCGCTGTGTATTCAAGAAACCGAAGATCCTTCATGCCCTTCGGTCCGGCAAAGACCAGTTTCGGCGCATCAATAGCGCTGATATCGTACACCACCGTCCGCCAGGATTCTATGATCCCCCGGGAATCGGGAAAGGTCTGAACCCCTCCAAGATGCAGGGTTCCCCTAAGGGAGAAGCAGAAGGGATCCTCCAATACCATGGGTGTCCATCGTGGTTCTATCCACCACTCATCAGCCCGGGTACCCGGCCGGAACAGGTAGACCCGAGAATCATGGTTTTCTCTGGGTTCCACCCGTGCAGCAAGGTACCTAGATCCATCGACCAGAAAGGGTTGGGTAAGATTGTAAACATCCCGATGGATAATATCGGGAAACCTGAGCTGCACCGCCTCTACCACCTCCGGGGGCATGAAGCTTCGATACATATCCCGGCTGTTGAATTCCAAGGTCCCTCGACTCATGTCAGCACCTCCCAGATGGAATCCCAGGATGCGAATCCGCCGCAGACCTTATCATCCGCGGCCCCGTAATACACCAGAAGCCCCTGTTCCTGCTCCACCAGCCCGCAGGGAAAGACGACATTCGAGAAGAAACCCGACTGCTCCGCCTCCCCCTGGGGAACGAAATAGGGTGCCCTTCCCCGGGCAATGACCCTGGCGGGATTCTCTTCATCCAGGAGCAGCAGTCCTGCCACATACCGGCTCTGAACATCAGCCGCGTGGTACATTACCAGCCAGCCTCGGGGCGTCCAGACCGGCGGCGGCCCAACCCCCACCCGGTCGAGTTCCCACGGACCGCTTTCCCCGGCCCGATAGATCAGGGTATGGTTCCCCCAGTCCAGGAGATTCTCCGAACTGGCAGCCCAGATGTTCAGGTTCCCGATGGCCCCGGTTATCGGGCGGTGAAGCATCCAGTACCGCCCGTTGATTTTCCGGGGAAACAACGCCGCGTCCTTGTTGGAAGGCGGTAAAATCACCCCATGACGCTCAAACCCAATAAAATCCTGGGTAGAAATCAGGGAAACCGTTATCCCGTCGGGGCTGATGGAGGAATAACTGATGTAAAATCGGTCGTCGATCCGGGTAATCCGGGGATCCTCAATGCCCCATTGCTCTGAAACGCCCTGAGGAAATATCCAGGGCTTTTCATCCAGGGTGAAAGACCGGCCGTCGGTGCTCCGGGCAAGGCGAAAATGACTCAAGCTGGTCAGGTGCTCGACCTTCCCCGTGGCACGGTTGCTAATGGTCCGGGAGTCAGAGAAATCAAGATGCCCGGTTTTCTGATCGAAGCGCTTGGTATCAATCCCCGGCTTGGAGGCCGTCCCGGAAAGCACGGGAACAGAGACCTCGCCCTGTTCCGCCGATACCGATTCCGCCACCCTGCAAAGCAGCACGATGCTGCCCTCAACCTGTACTGCCCCGCAGTTGAATATCCCCTCCACCTTCATATCCGGCTGGGAGGGTACGACCTGCCCGGGCACGAGCAGGGGGTTTTCTGAAAAGCGTGAAAATGATTGCATATAAATCTCCATGTAGTAAGTTAATCGTTGGTGCACCACGGGTTGTGGGATTCGGTCCTGACAACCCTACCCGCGGTTTGGCCCCAGGATGGAGCCCGGGTATCCGGCTTTCTTTCCATACCTTCGCCCGCCATCTAGGTAATCAGGGGGCGGCTACCGGTCCCCTCCGAGAGGGTGTCCCGGCTCGCAATCAACACTGCTACCGACTGTCCCTCAAGGATGTCCAGCCCCTGGTGCACACCCCGGGCTTTCGATACCCCGCCGTCCGGAAGCTCCCGGGCGTCCCCCAAGAAGCGGTAGTTCAGGACAACGTCCCCCGCCATCGGTGTGCCCAGCTCAACAGCCCTATCCCCGGCGTTTACCGCCGTAGTGATTTTGGTCCCGTGGATGGTCCGGGTAAAAATCCAGACATGGGATTCGCCTGTACGGATCTCGAAGCCATCCGGGGCATCGGAGCTGGTTTCCACGGCCATCCTTCTGAGCTGAAGCAAAGAAGCAACCCAGGTGTAGACGCTACTCGGGTCCTCCTGCTGTTCCTTTCGGAGGGATTCCACCGTCCCATCTCCCGGGGGAACAAGGGTGCGTACGGACTCCTGCCCGGTGCCCGGGGGATGGCTGCCGTACAACAGCATCCGGGATCCGTCCCGGCATTTTTCCAGAGCTCGGGCAAAGGCCTGTTCCTCCGGCTGTCCCTGGTTGATCCCATGGTGGAAGTGGCCCAGGGCTTGCACGTCAAAGATCTGGGATATGGTTTTGGGCCGGTAATCCTCCAAACCGAGTTCATCCCCCTGGTACAAAAGGGGAATCCCGGGACCGAAGACCAGGGCACTCAAGAGTCCGCGCAGCATCACCCCTCCGGCAGGACGCATCCGGGATGCGAGCCGTCCCATATCGTGGGTGGTAAAATGGGAGGTGGTTTGTTCCCAGGGCGCGGAGAAGCAGCGGCAGGATTCCTCCAGGGCTGCCGAGAGCCGTTGAGGGGACAGCGTTTTGATGCTTCCGGTGTGAAACCCGAACACGAGATCCAGGGCCGTGTCCCTCTGGTAGCGTGCGAGGACCTCGGGCTGCTCGGATCCCACCTCTCCCAGGAGCAGGATATCGCCGTAATCCTCACAAAGATCCCGGATCTCCCGGAGAATTTTCGGTATTCCCGGGGCGTCGCAGTCGTACCGGTGGATCTGTTCCCCCGAGGCAGAAACCGGGTTATTCCGCTGCCAGGGATTGCCGGCCTTCAGGTGGTTGATGACATCCAGGCGAAATCCGTCCACTCCCAGGTCCAGCCAGAACCGCAGTACTGCGTACATCATCTCCCGTACCTGGGGATTCTCCCAATTGAGATCGGCCATGGACGGGGAGAAGGAATGGTAAAAATACGCCTTCCTGGCCTCGTTCCATTGCCACGCCGAGCCGCCGAAAAAGGATTCCCAATTATTTCCCGGTTCCCTGCTCCAGATATACCAATCCGCGGCCTCCCCGGGATCGGCGCTACAGGACTGTTGAAACCAGGGGTGTTCTAGGGAGGTATGGTTTAACACCATGTCTAGTACGACGCGTATACCCCTGGATTGAGCCTCTCCGATAAGCTCGGTCATATCTTCCATGGTTCCAAAGAGGGGATTCACCCCGTAGTAATCGGAAATATCGTAGCCGTTATCATCCATGGGAGAGGCATACACCGGAGTGAGCCAGAGGGCATCAACCCCCAGGTCGGCAAGATAGGGAATCTCTTGGGTTATACCCCGAAGATCGCCTATCCCCCTTCCGGTAGAATCCCTGAAAGCCGGAACGTAGATCTCATAGAACACTGCATCCTTCCACCACATACCGGCTCCTATTTCAGATTGAAGGTAAGGCCTTCCTTGAAATACCGGGAAAAGGCCAGACAGAGGGCAACAATGGGAAGTGTCAGGATTACCGATGCTGCATACAGCGGTCCGGGCAGATTCCCCATGGGTTTGAATTGGGTGGTTATTAATACGTTCAGGGTCTGCATCTTAATATTCGGGGCTATGAGCATATCCCACATCAGCTCCGACCACCGGCCCATAAAGATCGACAAAAATACAATCACCGCCACGGTACGTGCGGCAGGGAAGCCAATAATCCAGAGGATCCTGAATTCCGAGGCACCGTCCAATCGGGCGGCCTCAAACACCTCCTCCGGCAGGGTCTTGAAATAGTTGATAAACATAAATATTGCCCAGAGAGACACGCTGGTGGGCAGGATCATTCCCGGATACGTATTGGCCAGGGGCTTCATCATCAAGTAAATCGGTACCAACATGATAATGGCGGGAAAAAACATCTGAAACAGCAGGACATTGAATACGAACCTATGACCGGCAAAACGCAGTTTTATAATGGCATACCCCACCAGCATCCCCGTGACCACCGCTAATAAGGATGTTGTGGTCGTAACAATAACGGAGTTTGCCAGAGCCCTGAGCCACATGTAGGGGTTCTGATTTCCTCCGTTCGTCATGAGAAACCGGAAACTATCCAGAGAAAACCCGGCGGGGGTTAAGCTCTGATCCACCTTCTCCCAGGGTGCCAGGGATTGGATGAGCATATAGTAGTAAGGAAACATCATGAACAACACCAGAGCGGTTGCCAGAAGAACCAATACCGTTTTCTTTCTCGATTTTGTTGACATAAACTCCCCCTACCGCGCGTTGTAATCGATCTTGTTCAGAACGTAGGTAATTAACCGGATGGTTATAAAGATCTGGATGGCATTCAGGATAGCGATAGCCGCCCCCATTCCGGAATCAAATTTCACAAAGGAGGTGGTATACAACTCCAAATACCAACTGGTGGTGGCGAGATTCGGCCCGCCCCCGGTTAACAGAAAGGGCTCGCTGAAAATACCGAAAATGAGCCCGGCTAGGAGTACAATGACCGTCGAGTAGGAAGAAACGATCATGGGCAGGGTAATACGGAAGAACCCCTGTACACCCGTTGCTCCGTCCACCGCAGCGGCGTCATGAATCTCCTTGGGAATGGATTCCAGGGCTGCCAGGATGATAAGGGCGTAGTACCCGCTTATCTTCCAGATAATAATCCCCGTAATAATGAAGAACGCAGGCGTCGGATCCTGGAACCAGCGGACATCAACATTCAGCTGATCCCGCAAGAAGGTATTAAAAACCGAGCTGTAACTAAAGAAATACCTGACCACCACCGACACCGCCACCCCCGAGGTGAGGTAGGGGATGAAAAACGAGACTGAATACACACCCTTAATAGACTGAGGCAGGTTATGCAGCAGCACTGCGATTCCCGTGGCAAAAATAGTAACCCCCGGTATAAGCACAGCCATGTACTTAAAGGTATTCAAGAACGCAGCCTGAACCCGCTCACTGGTAAAGGCGGAAAGGTAGTTTCCCAGACCGACCCAGGTCTTCTCTATCGCCATGAGGTTCCAGTCCATGGTGGATAACCAGACAGCCCATACCAACGGAATCAGAAAAAACACAATAGCAAATACAAAGTACGGCGTACTAAAAATGACTCCAATTTTCGTACGTTCGGAAATTCCCTTTCTCATAACCACTCCATAGGTAATACTCCAAGCAGCGCAGCCCGCCCGGAACCTCCAGGCAGGCTGCAACCATGGGTTAGCGAAGCTCCCCTTCCCGTTTCATTGCCTCAAAAGCATCATGCACAAAGGGTGCGGCATCCGCCGGATTAAGGGAGGTGCTATTCATAATAGACTGTATGTAGGGGGTTAATCCCTTCTCTCCCAGGGCGGTCTGGATATCCACCATTTTTTCATGGGCCATGGCCGGTACCGCATAGGGCATGACCTCTGCCTGATACGCGTAGGCCGGGTTGCTCGCGATAATAGATTCGAAGGCCGGGTTCTCTAACAGGTCCCCCCGAACCGGCAGCATACCTGTGGTCTTCACCCAGTCGATGTCCGTCTGGGCTCCACGCTCCCCGGTCAGTACCCAGGAAATGAATGCTAAAATCCCTTGATGGTCTAAATCGGAAATGTTGCCACCCTTATAAAATACAATTCCCTTAGAATCCGCAAAGGTATAGGGCTGATCTAAAGCCTGCTTGACAATGGGGGGACCGTACACATAGTCGCCGCCAAATCCGTAAACCTTCCCGGCAGCCTCATATTTTGGAATATCCCAGGGGGCAGATACCTGAAAAACCACCGGTACGGTATCCATTTCAAAGGCAGTCCAATCCTCGGCGGTTTGCAGACTCTGGCCGAACATGCCAAAATACTCGAACACCTCTTCGGTTATCCCTGGGTCAAGGGTGATTCTATCCCCCGAAACCCAATCACCGCCTTCGGAAAACGCAAGGTACTGCATCTGGAAGTCAAACCAGCGGTCCCACCACCACTCAGGACGCAGGAGCTGGGGTCGAATGAACAAATGAGAAATCCCTTGTTCCTTCAATGCCTGGCGTCTTTCATAGAACCGGGTAATCAGGGTGCGAATTTCAGCGACCGTCCTGGGTACATCTTCATCGAACCCCAGAGCCTTCAAACCCTGAACGTTCCAGTGGTAGCCCATGGCATTGGCATACAGGGGGATAACGTACTGTCCTCCGTCTATTGCCCACCCCGGTAGGATGGATTCCATCTGCCTGGCCTGCACCACCGCCTGAAACTCCGGAATATCCGAGAGCTCATATACTCGCCCGGAGGCAGCCAGTGTGGCGGCAAACCCTCGGTTTATGTTCTCTGATGCCGCCGGCGCAACACCCGTAGCCAAGGCATTCTGTATCCCCGCCTCACTGGAAGGAGTCTCGGGCATCATCTGTACATTTACATACACAGACTTCCCCTCTACTTGCACTCCTGCTTGATTAAAGGCCTCCGCCTTAGCACTCCAGAAATCGAACTGTCCCTGGTTCGGTGCGGTCCAAAAATCTACGCTCAGGTCCGATCCGGAAGCGCCCTCAGCACCCCCGCTGGCGAAACCTCCCGATAGCACCAGGGTAATCAACAGCAAAACGATACCTGGGAGCCTTCCTCGATTGCAAACCTTCATCTCCTCCTCCTTTACAGTTGCTTAAATAAGCAACTTAACGTTAAGTATTAAATGCAGTATAAATCCAGTGACTGTGTCTGTCAATTTTTAATTTGCAATAATGGGCGCCCTCACCCATCGTTTGTTTTCTACAGTCACGGAGGAACTGATTTACAGCGACCCCAGACTCTTGTAATAGAAAGAGTTGTGACCGGGGGGGGGAATCTTCACGAACCTGAATTGGGGAACAAGAGAAGTTTTTGAAGATGCCAAATAATTAATTGCCAATTTTGTAAAGACTTTGTAAAGTAACAATATGAGAAACAAAATTTCACTTCAGGACATTGCTACCGCCTTGGACATCTCCAAGGTTACTGTATCCCGAGCATTAAAGGGGCAACCGGGGGTTAGTGAATCCCTCCGGGAGACCATTCAGTCCACGGCTCATGAGATGGGGTATGAAGTACAGTCCTTGAGGGATACCAAACACCAGGAACACTATGCATTTATCACTCCAACCCGGTTTTTTCTGAAAACCGAACACTTCTACACGGATATTTACTATTACCTGCACCGGTTCTGCGATGAAAAGCGGCATATTATGAGTCTTCACATTATTAATCCCGAAATGGAGAAACAGGGCGTACTCCCCAGTCAGATGATGGAACCCGGTCTCACGGGAATATTTGTGGGGGGTGAGCTTTCGGGCACCTACCTGGAGCGTCTTGCAGAACTCCAAATTCCCGTCGTCGTGGTCGACTATTTTAGCCCCCAGCAGGCCTTTAGTCATATTACGGTGGATAACTATTACCTGGGTTACAAGGCTGCCTCCTATCTCCTCCACCAGGGCCATACAGAAATTGGCTTCGTCGGAAGACCCCAGATTAGCTCCAATGTTACCGACCGAATAATGGGGGTACAGAAGGCTCTGGGAGAGCATGGCTTACAACTCCCCCAGGAGTGGAATATCGACAACTACGACTTGAATACCGGCATGTACTCCCTGAACCTACCCCTCCCCGGAACACTACCCACAGCCTTCATCTGCCACTGTGACAGGGCGGCCTATTTTCTTATCGAGGCCCTGCGAAATCAGAATATCACCGTCCCCCAGGAGATTTCCATTATCAGCTTCGACGATACTGAGACAGCCCAGGAAACCTCCCCGCCCCTCACCTCCATTAAAATCGACCGCCGGGAGTTTGCCGCCAAGGCCATTGAGCAGATGGACCTTCTGCTGACAGCCCCCCAAAAAGCCGCCCTCCGGGTGTACCTGGAAACCCAGCTCGTCGAGCGGGGTTCGGTGCGATCCCTGGTCTAATCCCCCAGGGCTGGCTACTCTGTTATGGATTTTTCCCGATGCCGGGGTATTCTTAGGGAATGATGAGGAAACAATTCTGGTCGAAGGGTATTACCGCCCTGGTTTTTTTTGGGTTCGTTCTCGTTCCAGCCTTCTCCGAGCTCTCGCCCCAGGTCTATGCGGACTACTAGGCGGATGCACCGGAGTTCATTGAACTGACGATTCTGCGGGTAGAGAAACCACTCCTAAGCCTATCCAGAACCGTACCCGTGCGGCTCACCGCCCGGGTTGACCGGGTTCACCGCTCGGCCTCCCGGCTCAATCCCGGTGATGAAATAACCATTACCTATGAGCATTACCGCCCGCCCCGGGGTTGGTCAGGTCCCCGGCCGATCCCCGTCCTTGCCAAGGGCGCAGGGTACCCCGCCTACCTCTCCTGGGATTCTGAGGCGAATCTGTACCGACCGGCAGCCCGAGGCTGGAGCTTTGAGACCGCCCCTAGTTCGCCCTAGGTTTACCAAGCCGCCGGGCATCCCGATGGGCGGCGGTAGTAACCCGTTTCAGGTGATGCTCCACGGGGGTCCGCCCCACGCCCCGGAGGTTGCCAAGATGGAGGGTTCTGATGACCCGGATGCCGCAGAATCCCAGGGTGCTGTGTTTCATGGCCTTATCGCCACCGGCGCCCATCATGACCCGGTACCACCAGCCTGGCCCGTCCATGGGAATGATTAGACTTGCTGTTTTCCCTTTTAGTAATTGTATCGGGAGGGATGTGCCCCGGCGGTACTTGAAAGCAAACCCCGGCGTGAGGCTCCGGTCTATAAACCCCTTCAGTAGGGCCGGAAAGGTACCCCACCAATTCGGGTAGATCAGGGTGATGTGCTGGGCAGCCCCGATGCGTTCCTGGGCCTTCAGCAGCACCTCCTCCATGGCGGTACCGGATTGATCCAGGGGATACCGGAGGTTGGGATCAAAATCAAGATCCCTGAGGCGGAGAACCTCCACCTTCAGACCCTGGGTGCGGGCTTCAGCCGCATACACCTCCTCCGCAGTATCGCAGAGCGAATCCGGGCGGGGATGTCCGTTTATTACTAATAGCGAACTCATGGCTGCTCCTTCTTTATTCTATCCTGGTATATTTAATCTTAACAGTGTTAAGTTCAAAGGGAATATACCCAGGAATCTTGACGCCGTCAAGATTGAATCGCATACTTTTTCCATGAGCACGAACACCTACCATCACGGTGAACTTCGGGGGGAGCTGATCCGGCGCGGAATAGAGCTACTGTCCCGGGGCGGCCCCGGCTCCCTGGATACCCAACCCGTCAAGAGCCTGAGTCTCCGGGGCCTGGCCCGGGAGGCTGGGGTTTCCGCCACGGCGGTGTACCATCATTTCCCATCCAAGGAGGCCCTGCTGGAGGAGATCGCAGTATCCCTACTTACGGATTTGATCGCCCGGTGGGAACAGCTGTCTCCGGATCATATTGCCCGGGCCTACCTCGATTTTTTTAGGGCCCGCCCGGGGCTCCTGAATCTTCTCTTCGGCCAGGAGCTCAGCGGATCTGCCCGGGTGCTGGAACTGCAGCAGCAGGCCTTCCAAGTGCTTCTGGATAGGATTCCCGGTGAGGGGCCGCGGAAGGAGCGGACCGCCATGCTCCTGTGGGTGCTTGTCCACGGGCTTTCAAGCCTGGCGGTTTCGGGAGCCCTGGGTGTTCCTCCCGGGAGCTGTCCGGGAGGACCGGACATCTTCGAGCAGGATCCCGGAGAGCTTTTAGGGGATTTGACCGGTATTCTGCGCCCCCTGTTGGTTACCGGGACGTTGGAATCACCCTAGAACCATGAACATACGGCCGGCCGGACCAAGCCGCGGGCAGACTCTACGCAAAGCCTCCGGAATGGGCTACACTGGGGGCATGGAAACAACAACAGCGAAGAACCAAGTTATTGTGTACACCCAGACCGACGAAGCGCCGGCTCTGGCAACACATTCATTGTTACCAATCATTCGTACCGTGACCGACGCCGTGGGCGTGGGGGTGGAGACCCGGGATATTTCTCTGGCGGGACGGATTCTTGCTCAGTTTCCCGAGCGGTTAAAGCCCGAACAACGGGTGAGCGACGATCTTGCGGAGCTAGGGGAGCTGGTCCAACAGAGGGAAGCCAACATCATAAAGCTGCCGAATATCAGCGCCTCCCTTCCCCAGCTGCGGGCGGCCATCGCTGAGCTTCAGCAAAAGGGATTCGATCTGCCTGATTATCCGGAATCGCCCCAGACGGATGAGCAGCGGGACTACCGGGCACGGTATGACCGAGTTAAGGGCAGCGCGGTAAACCCCGTGCTCCGGGAGGGAAATTCCGACCGGCGTTCCGCCCGGGCGGTGAAGGACTACGCCAGGATGTTCCCCCACTCCATGGGTGAATGGAAGCCCGACTCCAAGTCCCATGTGGCCAGCATGTCTCAGGGGGATTATTATGAGAGCGAAACATCAACAACGGTTCCCCGGGACTGTGATGTGTCCATCGTGCTGAAGACCGCCGGGGGAACGACTCAGGTTCTCCTGGAGGGGCTGGCCCTGGAGGCTAAGGAGGTAATTGACGCCGCGGTTCTCCGGCGGCGGCAGCTCAGGGAGTTCCTTGCCCGGGAGATCCGGAACGCCAAGGACCAGGGAGTCCTGTTCTCGGTGCATCTGAAGGCAACCATGATGAAGGTGTCCGACCCCATCATCTTCGGCCACGCGGTTTCGGTCTTTTTTGCCGATGTGTTTGAAAAATATCGGGATACCTTCCGGAGCCTCCATATTAGTCCGAATAACGGTTTGGGTGATCTCTATGCCCGTATTCAGGCGCTGCCAGAGGAGGAGCAAAGGGCCATCCGGCAGGATATCCAGGCTGCCTTGGATGCCGGCCCCGGGGTATCCATGGTGGACTCCGATAAGGGGATTACTAACTTCCATGTTCCCAGCGATTTTATTATCGATGCTACCATGCCTGCGGCGATCCGCAGCTCCGGGAAGAGCTGGAACAGGGAGGGTGAACTCCAAGACACCAAGTTTACCATTCCCGACCGCTGTTACGCCGGGGTGTATCAGACGGTGATTGAGGATTGCAAGAAACACGGCGCTTTCGACCCGAAAACCATGGGCAGCGTATCCAATGTGGGATTAATGGCGCGAAAAGCCGAGGAGTATGGATCCCACGATAAGACCTTCGAGATTCCTGAAGAGGGAACCGTACAGGTGCTCACCGCCCAGGACGAGGTGCTCTTGGAGCAGCCTGTTGAACCGGGGGACATATTCCGGATGTGCCAGACCAAGGATGATGCCATCCGGGACTGGGTGCGTCTGGCTGTGGAACGGACCCGGCTGACGGGCAACCCCGGAGTATTCTGGCTGGATGAAAACCGCGCCCACGATGCAGTCCTGATCAGCAAGGTTTCTGCCTACCTAAACGATCACGATACCCGGGATCTGGATATCAGGATTATGGAGCCCGGGGCCGCAACCCAGTTCTCCATCGACCGCGCACGTAGGGGAGAGGATACCATCTCTATAACCGGAAATGTACTCCGGGACTACCTTACCGACCTGTTCCCCATCCTTGAGTTGGGAACCAGCGCGAAGATGTTGTCCATCGTTCCATTGATGCAGGGCGGCGGTCTGTTTGAGACCGGGGCGGGAGGATCGGCCCCGAAACACGTTCAGCAGTTCCTCTCGGAGGGCCATCTGCGCTGGGATTCTCTGGGAGAATTCCTTGCCTTAGCCGTCTCCCTGGAGCATTTGGGCAGGGTCTTCGATAATGCCGGCGCACGGCTACTGGCGGAGAGTCTGGATGCAGCCACCGGGGAGCTGTTACGGAAGGGCAAATCACCCCAGCGCAAGGTACACCAGCTGGATAACCGGGGAAGCCATTTTTACCTCGCCCTGTACTGGAGCCGCGCCCTGGCCGAGAAGGCCGCAGGTTCGCCTCTGCAACCCCACTTCGCCCGGCTGGCGGAAAACCTCGGTGCAGCCGAAGAGGCCATTCTCCAGGAGCTGGATGAAGCCCAGGGCAAGCCGGCGGATATCGGCGGCTATTACCGTCCCGACCCGGTTCTTGCCGGGGCCGCGATGCGTCCCAGCAAGACCTTCAACGCCATCCTGGAAGAGTTTACCGCCGGGCTGCACAACGCCTGACGATTACTAACCCTCCGGCCCCGGACACCCGGGGTCGGAAAAGTCAGGGGCAGTTAAGGTTGAGTTAAGGTATCTCCTTGTAAGATTTGTACAAGACCGGTTTCACCGGGACTGTGCAAATCTTTTTTTTAGGAGTACTACATGAAATTACGATCAGCTGCTCTTGGAGCACTACTCATTGCCGTGCTGGTAAGCCTTCTGGCCTGCGGACCCGGAGAGCCCGAGGTTTCTATAGACAGTTTTTACCTTTCAAACTCAGCCTCAACCATCGGCTACACCGGTGATGTAGATATTGCCGTAAAGGGTTCCACCTCCGAGGCCGGGGAACTCTCCCTGGTGATAAGCGGCTCGGATGAACCCTACGCAACGGTTCCCGTGGAAGGATCCTTTACCGAAACATTCACGGTTATCTTCATGGAACCAGGAACCTACAGTGTGAAGGCCCGGCTATCCGTGGGCGCCGCAACCTGGGATTCGGAGAAAACCATAACCATTACCGTAGAAGATACCAAGGTCGATGTGGACAGCATCAAACTTAGCTTTGACCATAACGAATTCAATGAGGTTATCGCCGGCGGAGCGGCTCGGGACATCACCCTGGAGTTCAACCTGAACGAATACGGAACCACCCTCGGGACAACACCCCCAACCAACCAACGGGTAACCTGGAAAAGCAGCGACGAGAGCATTGCGACGGTAAACGATGAGGGCCTGGTCTCGGGTATCAGCGTGGGTACTGTGGATATTACGGCCACGTCTGAAGAGGTACCCGAATCAGGATCCCCGGTCTCCGCCACCATTACCATAAAGGTCGTGGATTCCATTACCGACGATTCCCAGGAAATCACCGTTACAACGAGCATGACGGCTAAGAGCATCACCGGAGCAGGCAACAGCGCCGTTACCGTCCGCTTTACCCTTACCCAGGAAGGTCTTGAGGCCCTCTTCGGAGAGAACAGCGGCCCCTACAAGCTCAACATATCCCACGATGCAGCAGGAATACCCAATGTCGAGTGGCGCTGGGAGAGCAAAAACGTTTCCCGTTCCGATCTGAACGAGTACCCGACATACCACTCTCTGCCCATCGAACCGGGTACCTATAGCATCGATTTATGGGCTGCCCTCGGCTCGAACGTAACCATCCCCCTGCGGGTCTGGGTAAGCGAGTAATAAAGCACCCCGGGGAATTCTACCTGGAGGGCTGCGCCGGGGTTCCGGCGCAGCTTTTTTTATTCCTCCCCATCCTGAGGGTCCCCGAGGCCGGGGATTACGGGACCTCAGCCGGGGTTCCGGCCCAGCGTTTAATCAATATTGAACACCGAGGCCCAATCGAAAGACGGAGCATCCTCCTGCCATTCCGGCCAGGAGCTGCACCACCCCGGGGTTGAAACCCTGCGGACCCGTTCCATGGGATAGTAGGGCTTGATATCGAGGACGGGTGAGGCGTGGTAGGCGTCGATGTACCCGATGACCAGACGCCCGGCTTTTTGATCGATTTCCACAATCCCCACAGTGCTGCTCATCACCGGATTCGGTCGGGTCGGAGCCCGGGTGGCAAATACCCCCAGGGGCTCCCGACGGTGTTTCAACAACCCGGATACCTCCAATGTCTGCCTCGATGACTCATCTGCCAGGGTATTCGCCCACCATAAGACCTGGACATGACTGAACCCCTCCAAACCGATGAGACCCTCCCTGTATTCGGGGCGCAGGACGATTTCGGTTTTATCCACCCCAGTCTTCACCTGGCCAATCTCAATTAATTGTATCGTTGTATCCATGTCGGACCTCCTTGAATCCATGTGCCTGGGCGAATCCTTGTACAACCTGACAGGGGGATGGTTTCCCCGGGTTCCCCTCTGGCCGGCAGTTTTGTACCGGGACCGGTTCACCGGGAGTACAGTACGGTATACCCAAGACGGTTTAGAACCCTACACTCCCAGTTCCCGGGGCGAGGGGTTTTCAATGCGGCGTTTGAGATCATGGATGAAGCGTGCCGCCGGGGCTCCGTCCACCACCCCATGATCGATACTGACGGTTAGACAGAGGAACTCCCGCTCCTCAAAACCCTGGGCGCTGGGCTTCCGGTCCTTGACCAGGCCGCCCAGGGTAATATTTACCGGATGGGTTGCCACAGGAACGCCCCAAGCCCTTCCCCTGGCAAAGAGCCCACCGGAGGTGACCAATACAGTACCTGCAAAATCCTTGAGTTTCCGGGGAAAACCCTCGACTAGGCGGAAAAGGAGGGCTTGAAGCCAGCCCGGCAGCAGGCCAAGGCGTTGTATTGCGGTATAAACCCGGCTCCGGGCCAGTTCCATGGATCGGGCCTCAAGTATCTCCCGGCTGATAGCCGGTAAGGACTTCGCCTGGGCTGATCTGATAATCCAGGGCACAACCGCCTTTTCCCCGCGGATGGTGCGTTCCACGGTCAGGCTCACATCCACATCCTCGAAGACAATGAACCTGCCTCGGATATCCCGGCAGGCATGAACCTGGGGATGCCGGGCGATACTCCGGGCGATACACCCTAGGATCAGCCCGGTAAACGAGCAGTATCCATCCTGGGAGTGCTTCAGCTCCCGGAGAAGGCGCCGCGCCGGGGTTACATCCACCTCCAGCAGACTATGCATGTAGCTCTTGGATGCAGCAGCCCGGAGAACCCCCTCTACAGCCCGACGCTCTGGGCTGGGGGGAATCACCGAGAATCTCTGGGTCGCCTTCTTCATTACAGTAAACTCCTGGGGGGTATCATGAGGGAGAACCGGGTTCTATGTCCGGAGGGCGAGGAAGGATCTGGAAGCGATTCGGCCTCTACACGGCCCAGAAGATGTTCGGTGGCGATGTAGTGGGCAATACTCAACCCCAGACCGTTATGCCCCCGCTGGAGGGCCGTTGTTACGAAGGGGTCAAAGATATTCTCCAGCCGGTCCGGTGCAATACCGGTACCGAAATCCTGCACCCCCAGGTTAAGCCCCTCCTGGGAATTCACGCCACCCGACACCGTAACCAGACCGGACAGCGGCTCGGAGGTCTCGGCATGCAGCCGACGGAGGTTCGGATAGGCGTGATGAATGACGTTTTCTAAAAAGATTGCCAGCACCCGGCTTATCGCGGTGGGATAGCTGGTGATCCAGAGATCCTCGGTAAGACAAATCTCAAAATCGAGGGCATCGCAGTTTTCTTGAGCCGAGAGGCTTTCAATCGTATGGAGAACCAGGGAATGGAGATTAAACCGGGTCTTAGCCGAGACGTTCTGGCTGCTGTTCAGGACATTCTGAAAACGTTCCACCAATTTGGTGGCCCGGCGTGCATCGATGAGTAGCCCCGACAGGGAGTCCTGAATATTATCCAGGTAGGCCGTGAACTGGCGTTGGGTCAGACCTGTCTCAAGCTGTTTTGCCACATCCCGGGAGCGATCGAGGACGTTGGAACCCAGGGTAATGATGTTCCCCAGGGGAGTGTTCATGCCATGGGCAATGATGGTGGAAAGGGGAAGCAGCCCGGCAATCTTTTCCTGGACCACCAGTTCACGCTGAAGGCGGTTTTTCGCTTCGATCGTCTCGGTCAGGGTGGTATTCTGTTCCTGGAGCAGGCGTTTTTGGTTTTTTTCTTCCAGGATGATTTGAACCATGTTAAGAAAATTACGCAGATAGGGTTCGTAGTTATCCCCGGCCTCCTTCGAGCCGGCTGGCCGAGGCTCAAGCTCCGCCACTAAACAATACCCTGAGTAGCCGGCATCCGAGACCACCGCTCTACCGGGGGTCTCCGGGGGAATCTCAAGACCCTCCTGCAGGGGCAGAATCCGGAGACTGGTAATCCCGGGAAAGGTTTCCAGACCCTTGCGGACGAATTGAAAAATGCTCAAGGAAGTGGGAAGGTTCACCAGCACAGCTTGCATAACCAGTAGGTGACCAAGGATTTCTGCATTCATAGGGAACTGGCCTTGTCAGGAACCGAGAAAGGTTCGGGGGTCAATATACAGGGGATTTTGAATAATGCTGCCGTTACTCAAGATGTAGGGGTGAACCTGGAGCACCTCCATGATTGCATCCCCGGAAAACTCGCCAGCCTCGTATTGGCAGACTGTAGTAACCGGTATTTCTTCCTGAAGCAGACTGACCCGGGCCTCGTACTCCATGACCCGGCTTCCTCCGGGGCTTTCCAGCACTTGAACGGGCATATCCCCGATGATCCGGGCGGAGGTCAGCCCCCGGCGCTGGGATTCGCGGTAAAAATCCCGGATCTTGTTCAGCATCCGGTCGGGATCAAACTGTCCCTCAAATAGGTAGGTTTCCAGGGGTTCGAGAATTTCCACCGTCGGATCGCCGCCCTGTTCTTCCTGGATTCTGACTGCATACTCCACCAGCTGGGTACCCAGGGCCTCGGGAGTAAAACAGGCGATCAAATCACCGTAGGAAACTCCTCCCCGAATGAACTGGTAGAGAGTATCAAGCCGCTCATCTGCCGAGTTATAAATCTGGCAGACATGCATCCCGGGATGGTAGCCGCCTTGATTCGGACCGGCGGAAAACAGTTGCTGAGTACCCATACTATGCTCCTATACCCCCAGGATAGTGCATTACCCGGGGCTTTTCAAAGCGGGTCGGGAAATCTCGGGGTTCAGGGCACAGAGGTAGTTTTTTCAGTGCGCTCAATGCAGGGCGTCGGGGGGATTATTCTTCTGACGCCTCGGGGTTCTGGCCGGCAATAAAGCGGCGTGCATGGGAACTTAAAAACACCGGCAGGAACCCAAGCCCGGTAATCAGGCCGGTAACCGTCAGAATCACCCTGATAGGAATAACCTCGGCCAGCACGCCCCCCAATGCCATTCCCAGGGGAATCAGACCGCCGCCCAGGGCCCCCATGAGACCGAAGACCTTGCCCCGCATCTGGGACGGAATGAGGAGCTGCATGGTGGTGCTGATGATGGAGTTTACCACCGCCACCGTGAACCCCATAATGAAGAACTGTGTAAGCATGACTGCCCCGGCGTGAGAAAAAAAGATGGTGCTGCGCATTAGGGCGAATAGCGATGCACCGATAATGAAGACCGGCACTTTTTTCGAATGGGGAATGGTAACCCCCGAGAGGATCAGCAGGGCTGCCACGCTTCCTGCGGTTACTACCGCCATGGCGGTTCCGTACTGGGCAGGCCCTAACCCCGGGCTGCGCTGGAAATAGGGAAGAAACAGTACCCCTCCCATGGACAGGAAGAAGTTTAGCATACCCACATTGATGAAAAACAGCCCCAACACCGGGGTGTCCCGGATGAACCGCATCCCCTCCCTAAGGTCCTGAAGGTAATTAAACTCCCGATTCTGGTGAATGACCCGGGGAATCTTCAAAAACAGTTCAGTACCCGCAGAAAATAGGTAGGATATGCCGTTCACCAGGAACATCACCGGCGCACCCAGAACACTGTATATGACGCCGCCGAGGGAGTTTCCCAAAATACCCGACAGGCTCTCGATCATACCGAAGGCCGAGTTTCCCTGGAGAAGCCGCTGCCGGTCCACTATGTCGGGAATGCTGGAACGTACACTGGGATCAAAAAAGGCGGCGCAGAGCCCGATGAGCACTCCGGCAGCGAAAACCATCCACACCTCCAGCCTCCCGGCAAATGCCAGCACCGCCACCAGGGTAATGGCCGTTCCCCGGAGGGTATCCATGAGTACCATGATCCATTTTCGGTTCAGCCTATCCACCAACACCCCGGCGAAGGGCCCAAGCACCACCCGGGGAACCGTCGACGCCGCCATGAGCGCCCCCATGAGCCCCGTGGACCCGGTTACCGCCAGCACCCAGAAGCCCAGGGCAACCTGGTAAAACACGTCGCCCAGGGTGCTCACAGCCTGGCCCTGCCAGAGTAAAATGAAATTACGGTCCCAGAGGCGCGGCCGGGTCGGCTTGGTTGGCTCTGCTCCGGGGATTTCGGTGCTTCCGGCAGCTCGGAGGGTTTCCGTGGCTCGGGGCGCTTCGGGCGCTCTGGGCGCTCCGGGCACTTCAGGGGCTCCGGGCGGGGGAGCTACTGAGATTTCTGTGCTTCCTGCAGCTCCGGAGATTTCCGTGGCTCCGGAGATTTCCGTGGCTCCGGGCGCTTCGGGCACTTCAGGGGCTCCCGGCGTGGGAGCTACGGGGGTTACGAGGTCTACGGTCTGGGGGTTTGCTGTACCTCGGGATGTGCCGGTTTTACCCTGGGTGCCAGTCTTACTATGAGTGCCGGGGTGATCGGTTTTTTCCATTAAGCCAGTATAAAATCAGATCTCCCAAAAAACTACTATTTTTCTTTTCTATCAGGAGGGAGACTATACCCGACGGGAGGGAATCTCCCCCGAGGAAGGTGCAGGGACACCATCGCTTCCCTTGTTCTGGGTAGTAGATCAGGCGTCAAAATCTCCGGCGGCCTCGGGCTGGTAGAGCACATCCACAATCTCAACCTGGAGAACACCCGCAGGTGCGGGATACTCAACCATGGTGCCCTTTTTATGACCCAGAAGGGCGGCACCCAGAGGAGCTAGGAGCGACACCCTCCGCTGGCTGATATCCGCATCTGCAGGATAAACCAATTCGAACTCCTCCTGGGTGCCGGTAGCGGGATAATGGAGAAGCACCCGGCTACGCATAGTCACCACATCCCCCGGCATCTCCTGAGGTTCGACAATAGTTGATGAAGCAAGCTCCCGGGACAGAGATTCCAAGGTCTTAAACTTGGGCCCACCCTGGCGCCGGACAGCGAGATCGAGGAAACCCCGGATACGGTTAATATCCCGGGCGTTGAAGGTACGAATTGGAGTGTTCATGTCTCCGACACTGTAGGCCGGACCAGCCACAACCACAACCTGGAAAAACCTGGTATAAACCTGGTACATACACTACCAAGTCGTTGTTCGACTTTATACATTCTTCCAGGGGGATTCCAATGCCCCCGCCACCCTCACGTCCTGCCGAACCAGCCCCGACGCAGGTAGGACTGCAAATTCTGCCCAGCCCCGGTAAGCCCCAGTTTACGACGGATGTTATACCGATGCTTTTCCACCGTCGCCTCACTGAGGCCCAACTGATCCGCCAAATCCTTGGTGGATTTGCCGTCCCGGATGCCTGCGGCGATCTCGTGCTCCCTGACCGAAAAAATCACTCCGGGAGAATCACCGGATCTACCCAGTCCGCCGGAAATCTGGAGCAGCTCCTGCAGGGCTATGGATTTGCGTTCCAGTTCCCGGTTCCGCTGCTCCAGGAGGCTCACAACCCTGGTTAAATGCTCCTCGGCCCGCTTCTTTTCGATGACCGTTCCCAGCTGATGTGCCACAGCCCGGACCAGTCGCCGCTCGTAGGGCAGCAGTACCGCCTCGGAGTCCGCGGAGATGTAGATCTCCAACCATCCCTCTCTGCTCCCCCGGGACCCCACCACCTGGCGCAGGACAGCCTCAGTCCCAGCCCTCCCGGCATCTCCGGCATCGCCGGTAGTTCGGGTGGTTCCGGTGGTTTCGGAGGTTCCGGCCCCCGCACAGTAGCGGCGATCACCCAGCACCAAACACACCAGGGTTACCTCGGGTCGCAGAAACGCCGACGGCAACCGCTGGACAGCCTGCTGGAGCAGGGAGTGGAGATCCAGATGGGGATCAGCCAGGAGGTTCGAGATGTCCAGAAGGCAGTTCAGCTCTTTAATGCGCTCCTTGGCTTCTTCGGTTTCAAAATGGGTAGGACGGGGTACTGGGCTCATAGCTGGCCCAGTATATCACACCACTCCACAGGTGCTACCCATGGGATGAAGCTCTGATAACCGGTACTAAATCGAGAATCAGCACTTCTAACTCAACATCTGGGTTTCCACACCGAGGAAACCTTATTTCTTCCATCCGAAAAGGCTCTTCAACAGCCCCGGGCTCTGGGTCATTTTTTTTAAATTCGGTGAAATTCCTGAAAACCTCGTTAATTCTTCGGCCTTTCCTGCTAGCAGGAGGACATCTCGAGCACCAAGATGGTAATCACTGGATACAAAGTCGAACTCCTCCTCATGCTCTTTACGGATGGCAATAACTGTAATACCAAAATCGCGGCGCAGATTAGCTTCAATAAGAGTCTTTCCCAGGATGATTCGAGGCACTCGTACTTCAGCAATCACCAATCCGCTACTAATTGGCAGATAATTAAACACCTCTGAAGATACAAGAAGGGGGGTAATCCGTTTTGCGGCTTCAAGGGTCGGGAATATTACCTCTGTGGCACCGACTAATTGCAGGATTTCTCCATGCTCATCACTCTCGGCATGAGCAATTATTCGATGCACTCCGAGCTTTTTAAGATAATTTGTCACTAGAACGGAAACCTCAATCTTGCCCCCCAGATCAATAATAGCTGCATCAATCGTGCTGGGTACTAATTTTTTTATGACTTCTTCTTGAAGGGCGTTGGCTACAAAGGATGCGCTCACCTGTTCTTTATATAATTCAATTAGTTCTGGATCCTGATCGATAACCATAACCTCACATTCAACCTTTCCTAGCTCTTCGATCATACGTTTCCCCAGACTTCCAAGCCCAATAATGACAAACTGTTTCATCCTATTAATACCTCTCCTTTGGGATAATCCACCAGGTGTTCAACATGTCTCCTCGGATTCCGCAAAGCCATGGTTACCAATCCAACCCTACCAGCGAACATGGTTAGTATAATCACAACTTTTCCTCCACTACTCAGATAGGGAGTCAGCCCATGGGATAACCCGACGGTACCAAAGGCTGAGACCGCCTCAAACAGTATTTCCAGAAAGGATGTGCCCCCCTGGGCTATGAGTTCACTTTCAAAAATCGACAGTGAAAATATAGCAGCAACTAAAAGGAAAAAGGCTTTGAGCATAAACATATTGGCATGGGAAAGAGATTTAGCCGAGAGCCGTCGTTTTCCCACACGTATCTGCCCCCTATCATCCACCCCCCGGAATACAATCAATAAAATTAAGAAGAAGGTAGTTACCTTAACCCCTCCCGCTATGGAACCCGGAGCCCCGCCAACGAACATGAATAGTACGGTAATAATCTGAGATTCCATGGACAATCCTGCCACTGGAATGGCATTAAAGCCGGCCGTTCGGGGCATTACGGAAAGGAAAAAGGAATTCGCCACAGCAAACCCTGCCCCTCCCTGCCTTATAAGCCGAGAACCCTCCATTAGGTAAAACGCTAGTGTGCCCGCAATGAGAAACCCCCCGGTCATGAGAAGAACAATTTTAGAATGCAGGGACAACCGTCGACGCTTTCGAAAAGCCCAGTCCCATACCTCATGGATCACTACAAAACTGAGCCCGCCGAAGATCACCAACCCTGCAATGGTAACCAATACAACACTCTCCCTGGCATAGCCCTCCAGACTGGTAGAAAAGGTTGAGAATCCTGCATTGCTAAAGGCTGAGACTGCATGGAAGAATGCTGAAAACAACCGGTTTTCGACACCATCGAACTGTGAGTAAAGGATCAAGGCGCCAACAATTTCGAGCCCGAAGGTAACCAATAAAATAGTTCGAATAATGGCTTGGGGTTCCGCCTCCACACTTTCAAGGTAATAATCACGGATGAGTTTTCGGTTCCGGAAGGATATCCGGTTCCCTGGAAAGAGCAGGAATAAGGTTGTGAAGGTTAAAATCCCCAGTCCGCCCGCCTGAATTAGCCCCATAATAACAGCTTGACCAAAGAGGGTAAAACTCGCTGTATCCACCGTAATTAATCCCGTCACACAGACCGCCGAGGTCGCAGTAAAGAGCGCATCCAAATACGATAAGGGTACATCCCCATCCCAAGCTCCAGGAATACTGAGGAGTCCGGAACCTATAAAAATAATCCCTATGAAATATGCGAACAAGGGTAATTTCTCGGATCGTAGAAAAACACTCACACCGGTTACAGTAATCTACCGAGGGAATGTTTGTACATAGTACCCAACCCTACAAAAAGTACAAACATTTCCAATCGCCCTAGAATCATGCCAAAAATCTGGACCCAGAGCAGGCCGGCGGGAAGGTCTGGTGAGGTTACTCCCACTGATAATCCAACAGTTCCCAAAGATATCCCACTGGACACTATCTTCTTCATCAGGCAAGTATAGCCCGACACTTTGTTAAGGAAGGGTAAAAATTGCCACTCAACCTATAAAGATTCTGTGAAGATTTTGTATACTAGACCCATGAAAGCCGTACAGATTCAACAAACCGGCGGGCCCGAGGTACTCCGGTACCTGGACCTACCCGAACCCGAACCGGCCCCGGGCCAGGTGGTGGTTTCCCACCGGGCCGTGGGGGTTAATTTTATAGATATCTACCACCGCACGGGGCTGTATCCCCGCCAGACCCCCTTCATTCCGGGAATGGAGGCGGCAGGGGTGATCACAGCCCTGGGCCAGGGAGTACGGGATTTCACCCCGGGGCAGCGGGTGGCGTACACCGGGGTTTTTGGGGCCTATGGTGATTCCAATGCCATACCCGCGGATAAGGCCGTTCCCCTGCCCGAGGAGGTTGACTTCGACACCGCCGCAGCCCTGATGCTTCAGGGTATGACCGCCCACTACCTGGTCCACGACACCCACCCCGTGGGTCCGGGCCAAACCATTCTCCTACACGCTGCTGCCGGCGGCGTAGGGCTCTTGGTTATCCAGATGGCCAAGGCCCTGGGCGCCCGGGTTATCGGCACCGTTTCCACCCCGGAGAAGGCAGCCTTAGCACGGAGCTACGGCGCCGATGAGGTCATCATCTACACCTCCCGGGACTTCACCGAGGCGGTGAATGAGCTCACCCAGGGCCAGGGAGTGGACGCTGTCTACGATTCGGTTGGCCAGTCTACCTTCCAGGGAAGTCTAGGCTGCCTCAAGCCCAGGGGTATTCTGGTCAGTTTCGGACAGTCCAGCGGTATAATCCCCCCCTTCGATCCAGCCCAGCTTGGCAGTCACGGATCCCTGTACCTAACCCGCCCATCCCTCTTCCACTACATTGCCGACCGCCCGAGCCTGATGAACCGGGCCTCCCAGGTTCTCGACATGGCTGCCACCGGGGCACTGTCGGTTACCATCGGCGCCCGGTATCCCCTGGATCAGGCAGCCCAGGCGCATCGTGACCTGGAAAACCGGCAGACCGTGGGCAAGGTTCTCTTAATTCCCGAGGAGCAGCAGCCGATTATGGGAGCATGACAAGAATACTTACCCGGCTGGCCCAGGCCCATCTACGGCGTCAGGACTACTCGGTGGTTCATAATAGCCAGTACCGCAGTGATCTGCCCAACTGGTTTTGGAAACACTGGCAGGAAGTTGAAGATTGGACTCTTACAAGCCCCGAACGGGGCTTCGGCCTTGCCCAGGCAGTTCAATGGATCGAACAGGCTGGGATACCCGGCGATATCGTAGAATGCGGGGTCTATAAGGGCGGAAGCGCCATGCTGGCCGCCCGCATCCTGCTCCAGGAAAATCCCCAGAGCCGGCGTCAGTTCTGGCTCTACGACACCTTCCAGGGAATGCCCCAGCCCGGTGCCGAGGACCGCACCGCCTACTCCGGCCAAGCCATGGTGGAACGCTGGCAGGAGGGCTGGTGGCAGGCTTCCATCGACCTCGTATCCCGGGGTATGCGGGAGTCCGGCCTTCCCATGGATCAGGTCCACCTGGTAAAGGGGGATGTTACCCAAACCCTACCCACCACAAAACCGGAAAGCATCGCCCTGCTCCGCCTGGATACGGATTGGTACGAATCCACAAAAGCGGAGCTGGAAATCCTCTACCCCAGGCTTTCACCCCGGGGAATATTAATTATCGACGACTACGGCCATTTTACCGGAGCCCGAAAGGCCGTGGATGAGTACTTCGCCGCCCGGGAAATCTCTCCCATCTTTCACCGCCTGGATTATACCGGCCGGATGGTAGTGAAACCTGAGGGAGAATAACCGGGAATCCCCGGCAGCTCTTGCACCAAAAGCGCACATTTCTGCCCTGCAGGCTTCACGGGGCAGGCTTCCCTTCCCTCCGATATCCGACGGACCTTAGGGGGGGGGTGTCCTCTAGGAAATCAAGCAAAAAAAAGCCGGGTGGCAGACATCGTCTGCACCCGGCTGCCAAGTATCAGGATATCAACCCTAAAAATCCATGTCGGTCATGAGGGTTAGTTTGGTTTTTGCTCGCTCGTCCCCGGGATTGAGTTCCAGAACCTTGCGTAGACAGCGGATGGCATCGGTGTTTTGGTGAAGGCCGTAATAGGCCTGGGCCATCATGTAGTGCACCTCGGAAAACTTGGGGGTTTCGGCAGCCAGTTCCTGGAGCAGTTCCAGGGCCTCCTGGTAGGCGTGGTGTTTGAGTTTGATCTGGGCAAGGAAGAAGTTTGCGATCATAGACTCCTTGCTGACTTGGCGAAAAGCGCTGAAGAACTCATCAGCGTTGGAATCTTCCCCGAGAAAAAAGGAGATTAATCCCACAAAGTAGCTGGCCATGGCATGGCTTTGGTTGGGGGAATCGGTTACCCGGCGGAAGGCTTCCAAGGCTTTCATGAGACGGCCTGCCCGGAAATAGCAAACCCCCAGGCGGTAATAGCCGATTCCCAGGTCCGGATCCAGGTCCAGGGCGGTTTTGTAGGTATCAATGGCCTCATCCAGTTGGCCGAGACTGTAGTATATCTGACCTAGGTTCAGGAGCACGAAGGTACTCTTGGGGTAGCTGCTGTGAAGGTTGCGGAAGCTGACCTCTGCCTCTTTCCAGTTTCCTGCCATGTATTCGGTCATGGCCTGGATATATGCAGGGTCTGCCTGATTTAGATGTTTCATGTCGTCCTCCTCCTAAATAGAGTAATACCCCCGGGCTTGGGGCTCAACAGTTTTTTTCCCGGCGCCCGGTTCGGGGCGCCGGTGATTATATCATGCTCCGGGGATCTAAAATCTCGTCTAGCTCTTCGGGGGCAAGGATCGCCTCCTCCTCCAGGATATCCCGGATCTTCCGGTGTTCCCGGTATGCCCGGTATGCCAGGGCTGAGGCCTTGTCGTAGCCTATCCTTGTTGCCAGGGGGGTTACCAGGGCGAGACTCCAGCTGATCCAGTCTTCGCAGCGTTGGGCATCCGCTTCCAGGCCGTCGATGGCTTTTTCCGCCAGGGTGGTGCAGGTATTCGTCAGCACTTCCATGCTGGTCAAGGTTTCGTGGGCAATCAAGGGATTCATCATATTCAGCTGCAGGGGGGAGTTCTGGCCCGCAATGGTCACCGATACCGCTTTACCGCAGACAAATGCAGCAGCCTGGATGACCATTTCGGGGATTACGGGATTCACCTTGCCGGGCATGATGGAACTTCCGGGCTGCAAACTGGGCAGTACAATCTCGCCCAGGGCTCCCCGGGGACCCGAAGCAAGCAGACGCAGGTCGTTGGCAATCTTCATAAGGCTGGTTGCCAGGGTATTCAATGCCCCCATGAGCTCCACCTGGGCGTCCCGGGCGGCGATGCCCTCGAACTTGTTGGCTGCGGGGCGGAAGGGAATGCCGGTCTCCCGGCCTATGCCCTCCACTGCCAGGCGGGGAAAGTCGGGATGGCAGTTCAGCCCTGTTCCGATGGCCGTGCCGCCCAGGGGCAGGTCTTCCAGGTTGTACAGGCAGTTTTGTATGCGGCCGATGTTTTTATCGATCTGTACTGCGAAGGCGGCGAATTCCTGGCCCAGGGTCATAGGCACTGCATCCTGGAGATGGGTTCTGCCCAGCTTAACCACCTTGGCAAGTTCATCGGCCTTGCGGTCGAGGCTCAGATAGAGGGTTTTCAATGCGGAAAGCAGATCCTCCGCCGCCAGTCTGTCGGCGATATGCACCGCCGAGGGAAATACGTCGTTGGAACTCTGGCCTCGGTTTACAATGTCGTTGGGATGTACCGGTGTTTTGCTGCCCAGGGCCTGTCCCAGACTCCGGTTCGCCAGGTTCGCAATAACCTCGTTGGTATTCATATTCGAGCTGGTGCCCGACCCGGTCTGAAAGATATCCAGGGGAAAATGTTCATCCAGGCTTCCTGCAATCACCTGGTCGGCCGCCTCCTGAACCGCCTGAGCCAGATCGTCGGGAACGAGCCCTAGGACCGAATTCGCGGCGGCGGCATGCTTTTTAATGAGGCCAAGGGCCTTTATCATGGTCCGGGGAAGGCGGTAGGGACTGATCTGGAAGTTCTCTACCGCACGCTGAGTCTGGGCTCCGTAGTAGGCCCAGCCGGGAACCGATACCTGGCCCATGGTGTCCTGTTCCTGACGCAGGGCCTCGTCTGATGGTTGCTTGCTTTTATCTGTCATGGATGCTCCTCCCAGGGATGTATTCTACTGCATAAGTCTGTCCTAGAGCCATGCTGAAAACCGGGGCCTCCCTACAACCGGGACGGCAGATCCCAGGCTCGTGGATGGCCATGTGCGTCTGGACCGTCCGGAATGCCGGGATGGCAGCGCCTGACCCAACCATGGATCGCCATGTGCGCCAGAGCCTTCTTTAACCCCGGGGCTGCTCCCAAAAAAATACCTGACAATTATGCTATGTAATACTAAGATAGTAGCACAGGGTTCCGGAGATTAGAAACAGGAACTGTAAAAAACCCGCGGTTCATCCCGGGAGTCTGTAGCGGAGGGTGCATTGCAGGGCAGTGTGCTCAAGGAAGGAGCTTGTAAACTATGGCACGTATCGGAATTATCGGCAGCGGCAACGTGGGGACCAACACCGCATTTTTCGCCGCGGAAAAGGGCGTAGGGGATGTGTACCTCTACGACATTCAAGAGGGTCTGGCCAAGGGCAAGAGCCTGGACATGATGGAGGCAGCGCCCATTCGAAAGTACCGCACCAGGGTGCAGGCGGCGGAATCCCTTGCCCAGATTCATGACGCGGACATCGTGGTAGTGGCCGCCGGATCGGTCCGCACCCCGGGGATGAGCCGGGAGGATCTCTTCGAAACCAACCTGCCCACCATATCGGAACTGGCTCTGGAACTGCGCCATGCCCCCGGGGTGGTAATCCTAGCCACGGAACCCGTGGATCTGCTTCTACCCGAATTCGTCCGGATATCGTGCCTGAGCCCCCTGAGGGTTCTGGGACTGGGAGGAATTCTCCACTCCACCCGGCTGCGGTACCTGCTCAGCCGGGAACTGGGGGTTGCAGCTGAGGATGTGGTTGCCCAGGTAATAGGCCGGGATAGCCGGACCATGATTCCCCTCTACAGCCACTGTTCGGTGGGGGGCATTCCCGTGGAGCTGCTGCTAAGCAAAGATCAACTGGAGAAGATAACCGAGGAACTCCGGGACGCCGGAGACCATATCGTAGAGCTTGCCCAGCGGTCCAGCGCCTACTATGCGCCGTCCGCAGCGGCGGCGGACCTCTGCGAGGCAATCATTAAAAACACCGGAGCCATCCACTCCCTGAGCCACCTGTTCCAGGGGGCCTTCGATATCTCCGGTGTTGCCATGAGCCTGCCTTGCAGGATCGGCCGGAACGGCATAGAGCAGATCATGGCTCCTCGGTTGAGCCCCGACCACGAGAAACAGATTACCCAATCTGCCGCCGAGCTACAGAGTCTGGCAAAGCGGTAGTCACGAAAGGAACAATAATGAGTAAGGTTGCAATAATTGGAGCTGGAAACGTGGGGGCCACCGCGGCCTACTGTGTGGCTGAGCAGAACGTGGCAGATATCGTTATGGTGGATGTGATCCAGGGATTTCCCCAGTCCAAGGCCATCGACTTTCTCCATGCCTCGCCCCTCCGGGGTTATCGGGTGCGGATTGCAGGGGCTAATGAATACGAGGCCATTAAGGATGCTAAGGTGGTGATTCACACGGCGGGAATTCCCCGAAAGCCCGGGATGGACCGCATGGATCTGCTGAAAACCAACGTAAACATAGCCCGGGAAGCCGCCCGGAACATTGCCAAGTATGCTCCTGAAGCGGTGGTGATTGCCGTGGCAAACCCCCTGGACATAATCGCAGCGGTCTGCCTGCGGGAGACGGGTTTCCCCAAGGAACGCATAGCCGGTATGGCCGGGGTTCTGGACTCCACCCGGTTTCGGTACTTCATAGCCGAGCGGCTGAACGTCCAGCCCCAGGATGTCCAAGCAATGGTCCTGGGAGGCCACGGGGATACCATGGTTCCCCTAAGCCGGTACGCCTCTGTGGGAGGCTTTCCCATCGGCGATCTCCTGGATGAGAAGACGATCACCGAACTCTCAGACCGGACCCGGACAGGGGGCGGCGAGATCGTCAGTTACCTGAAAAAGGGAAGCGCCTACTACGCCCCGGGTGCCAGTGCAGCCAAGATGGCCGAAGCGGTCCTGAAGGATGAAAAGCGGATTCTCCCGGCCAGTGCCTATCTGGAGGGGGAATACGGGTACCACGGGATCTTCCTGGGAGTACCGGTTCTTCTTGGCCGGGGGGGTATCGAACGCATCTACGAACTGGAACTGACCCCCGAGGAAAAATCCGCCCTGGATAACAGCGCCAAGGCTGTAGAGGGGGGCGTGGAACTGCTGAACAGCCTGGGTTAGGGCTCGTCCCCCCGGGACAACGCCCCCAGAGTTTCCAACGCCTCCTGAGCCTGACCGGCGGGCACGAAAATGTGGTCGTGGTAGAAGGCCGCTACCACATTCGCGCTGATTCCCCGGCGCGCCAAAGCGCCGGACACTGCAGCCGTCAGCCCGACGGCATTCAGGCTTGAGTGCACCTCCAGGGTAATCGCCCTGAACAACTCATGGTTTACCGGGGTCGCCGGGTTTACCGGGTTTTCCCGTGCCGGCAGCCCGGCCGGCTCCCGCTGCTCCGAAGCTGCCGACCCGTCCGGCCCGGGTACTTCCCCGGGTTGTTGGGCTGCCGCCCTCCTAGCTTGTCCTTCAGGCGGCTCCGGTACCGCCGGCAGAGACAGAAGTCCTGCAGCCCAGGCGTTCCGGGCGGTTTCGGCCTCAAGGATCAGCGTCAGGCCTTCAGACTCTTGGAAACTTGCCAGGGGCGACAGGCTGCTGTAATCCCCGTATTGCCCCGGTAGCGAGACAAACACATAGTCCCGGGGGCTGAGCACCGGGGACATTCCCTGTAACAGCGCTGTAAGTTCCGTTTCTCCGGACATGCGAATCCCCCTTTACAAAGCCAAGAACGGTTACCCGACTCCGGCATTCTACGATATTCCCCGGTGATACACCTCCTCCCAGCTATGCACAATGGAGCTGGGGCTCATGCGGTACCAGATCCCGGTTATTGCCCCCTTCTGCAGGGATTTATTGATGGTAAAGCCGTGAAATCGGCAGGGTACCCCGGCCCGGCGGGGCCGGAGCCATCCCGCAGTACCTCCCTGGCCGGGACAGCCTCCCCTTTCCCCTCACCCTGCAGAGCCTCGGGGCCCTCCGGGAAGGTCTCGCTCATCCCCCGGCTCCTGGTTCAACCCCGCCGTTACTGTACAGCACCTGGCCGTTGATCCAACAGCCCCGGTCTGAACAAAGAAATTCTACCAGATTAGCGCAATCCTGGGGGGTACCGATGCGGTTTAAGAATGTGTTACGGCGGATTTGCTGCTCCAAGGCCGGGGTCATCCAGCCGGTATCGGTTGCGCCGGGGTTGATGACATTAGCAGTAATGCCCCTGCTCCGGTTTTCTTGGGCAGCAGCTAAGACGATCCGGTCCATGGCTCCCTTACTCGCACCGTAGGGCATATTTCCGGCGGTATGGTCGCTGGTAATAGCCACGATCCGCCCGGTACCGAATGTCCCCGCAAAGAGCCGGGAAAATTCCCTAATCAGCAACCACGTCGCCCGGGTGTTCACCCGGAAGTGGCGCTCGAAACTCTCCAGACTGGTGTCCTGAATAGTGCTGTCCACAGAGTAACAGTGAGACATTACCAAGGCACTCAGGGGCCCAAGATTATCCCGGACCTCCCGGATTACCCGCCTCGGCTCTTCGGGATCAGCCAGGTCCGCGGGCTGAGAACATACCGCTGCCCCGTAGCCCTTCAACTCCTGGATGAGATCCTCCACATCCTCGGGGCGGCTGCCCCAGGGCATCTGCTCATCATAATCCCGGTAATAGGTAAACCCGATGTTCCACCCTGCCCGGGCGAGGGTCCGGGCCAGGGCGTAGCCGATGCCGATCTTCCGGCTGACACCGGTAATAAGGACTGCGGGTTTATTACCGGAGCGACTTGTTTTTCCGGTGGTGATTTGCTGCATGGTCAGCTCCTTTGAGGGGTCATTCCCGGGAAATGATGACTACACCCCGCCCAATCTCCGGTAGAGTTCCCGGGCGGTGGTATGGTGATTCTGCCACCTGGTGTAAACAAAATCCGCCCAGGCAATGAGCCGGGTCTCATACTCCCCGGGGTCTTCGCAGGAAAGCAGGGTAGCGCAGTTCAGACCCGATAGGGTCTCCGGGGGATCCAACCAGGTAAACTCGGATTTAAACCGTGCCGCCAGCTGCTTTACCCGGGAGAGCTTGGCGGCCGGCACCCCCTCCTCAAAATATGCGTAGAGGCTGGTTAGGTGAATGACCGCCGAGCGGATGGTCTGATCCGAGGGTTCGCCGGGATGCTGGAGGGCGTAGGCATCTACGGTCAGGTCGTGAAGCCGGAAGAACCGGAAGTCCTCGTATTCCCGGGCCAACACATCCCCGTAGACCTTCCAACATCCCGGAGTCGAAACCAGATAGCGGTGGGTCGGTCCCTGGATTACATCGCTTTGCAGCCCGCAGAACGGACAGGTTTGTGTGGGTGTCATAGCTCCTCCGTAAATCGGGTATGGAGAATGTAACTATCCAGTCGGGCATTAACATTCCCGGCCCGGTCCCTAGGACCTCTCCCTGAGACCGTCACAGGATAGAATCCTAGGCGCAGTATAAACCGTGAGTAACCAATCTGCGAGTGAATCAAGAAATTTTACGTTAAACATAATGTTTTTATCGTAAAACATAAAAATTTTTGTATAGTGATACAGTAAGGAGTTTCAGATGTCAGCACGTTTGCTTTACTGGATATTCACAGCCCTCTTAGCAGTGGCGGCCCTGGGCACCCTTGTGGCAGTCGCCTTCGTGATTATCTCACCCCGTATCGATCAGGCCCTGATTACGGGTTTTACGGTAGAGAAAATGGGAGTGGGATCCGCCCTGCCCATGGTCAGTCGAATTGATTCAGAGGCTGCCATGACGGCTGTTCAGGGTCAACTTACCATTGTCATTCCCGGTTTCTTAGCGGGACTGCTTCGGGTTATTGATGTGGTTCTCACCGGTGGGTTATGGATAGGCTTGATGTGGATCATGCGGCGATTCTTCAAAGCCCTAGGTTCAGACCGCCCCTTTTCACGGGAGACGACGAGGGAGCTCTTCTGGGGAGGTATCTTGCTTATGGGACTCCCGGTGTGGCAGCTGCTATCTTCTCTGGCATGGCAAGTCCTTCTCATGGATAGGATTGCTCCGGATACGACCATAACTACCATGCTGGGAGCTGCCGGTTCTGAAACACAATGGCGGGTACTCCCTGAAATAGATCCAGGCCTTGCCCTTGCCGGGCTCGTACTCCTAGTGATGGCGAAGGCATTCCGCCTTGGCATGGAGATTCAGCAAGACAATGACGAGATTGTGTAATGGCTATCATCGTCAAGCTGGATGAACTAATGGCGAAAAAAAAAGTATCCCTCAATCAACTTGCCGCAGAAGTCGGGATTTCTGTCACCAACCTTTCCCTTCTTAAAAACGGGCATGTGCGGGGAGTCCGTTTTAATACCTTGGCTGCCATCTGCCGGGTACTCGAATGCAAACCCGGAGACCTGCTCGACTATGAATATGAAGAGGATGAATCATGAATATAGTTAAACCTAGTATTATTACCCTCCTTTCCTTCCCGGTGCTCTTAACCGGTTGTATCACAACCCAGAGCGGAGGTATTACCCGGGAGGTCAAGGCCGCTGTCCGTGAGGCTGTGGATTCCGGAAACCGAACTGGAATTGTCATCGGGCAGATCCATCGTGGTAAAACTAGCATTTTCGGATACGGCACCACCGCCGCAGAGAACGGTCGCATACCCGACGGGGATACAGTATTTGCCCTGGGCTCGGTTACCAAGATCTTCACCGCCGAAACTCTGGCCGCGTTGACCCGGAATCTGATTGTCACACCGGCCACAACCCTTGGGGAAATCTGGCCTAGGGTACTCGACGGCAACCCCGTCACCCTAGGGGCGCTGGCAACCCATACCGCGGGCCTGCCTCGAGACCTTCCCCTGGACCTTCTGGCATCAAATAGGGAGGCTCTGCTCCTGGAATTGGTAGATCAAGCTATGGGAAACAGTACCAGTCAGGCATCCCAAGCAGCCCCCCGGGCCTATTCCAATGTCGGAATGGCTGTACTCGGTCTCGCCCTGCAAACCGCGAGCGGTCTGGACCAAGAGACATTGACAGGGCGGTACATCACCTCCCCCCTGGGCATGACCCGTAGTTCCTACACCGGAGTCTCCGATAGTAATAGCGCCCAGCCCCACCGTGATGGCATCGAAACCACCGCTTCCAGACATGCTACGCCCTCTGTTGCCTTTGGCTCCGGAGGACTCCACTCCACCACCCGTGACCTCCTCATCTTCCTGGAAGCTCACTTGAACCCCGCCGGCACGCCCATGGAATCCAACATATGGATAACCGAGGAGGGTTGGAAGGGGCACCCCTTGGGGTGGCAGGTCCATGGTCATGGGCGTGGTACCATTTTCTACCATAGCGGGGATGGTGACGGATATCAGGCCTTTATCGGGTACCGAAGGGATAGGAAAGCCGCTGTGGTCTTATTGGCTAACTCCTCAGCGGATGATGAGTTACAGCGGATTGCCCTCCACATCCTCGACCCAAGCGTTTCCCTTCCCTCCTTTGCGGACATCCATGAGCCAGTCCTCCCGGACCGGGCTCTCGAAACATACACAGGAACCTATCGTCTAGCATCGGAGGGCCCCGAGGGAAACCTAATTTTCATCGAAAACCAAAGGGGCCGGCTTGTTTACAAGGAAACAACCTCCACAGGCTCCCTGGTACGCCTATCACCGATGATACACCAGGGGAAACACAGATTCCTGGTCGTAGGCCTTCCCCTTACCATCCTATTTCCAGAATCCCCAGAGGAAAGAGCCTCCATGCAATTCCAAGACACCGACTATCCCCTGGTGAGGGTGGATTAGGAGCCACTTGGAGATGACCTCCCGTATCAATTATGCCCGATCGTCCCCCGCAAACACCACAAAGGTGCCCCGGAAATCCGCCCGGGCCCGGTCTTCGCCGTGGTGATAGACCCGGGCATGCAGGGTAAGCTTGGCCTTACCGAAGCGTTCCAGCAGCTCCCGGACCCGGGTTTGCTCGGATTCTGAAATGGGATCGTTGATGCTGAAAAAGTCCCGGGTAACCGGAGCCAGGAAGCGCACCTGCTGGTTTTGAATCACCACCACCGCCCGGGAATAGCCCCAGGCCGTCGCCATCCGCCTCACCTGGCCCCAGGCCGACAGGGTCATGGCCGTGCCCAGACTGCCGCCGAAGGCCGACCCCCGGTGGTTCACGTGGTCGGCCAGGCGGCCCCCTACCCGGACCCTCAGGGCCTCGGTCTCTACCCGAAAGCCGGATTTTTGAACCACGGGAATATGGGTGTGGATGTACTGCTCCAGCTCCCCGGTGTTTTCCCGGGGTGATTCTGCTGTTATGGCAGTCGAATCACCCTCCAGCAACCGCACAAACTGCAGGTGATCCTCCCAACGGCCGTTTATCCTCAAGTAGCGCCGGCTTAATCCCTCCATGGAAAACCCCAGACGCTCCACCACTCTCAGGGATGCCTCGTTCCGGGGAATGATATTAGCCTGGACCCGGTGAAGCCCCAGCTCTAACTCGCCGATTTCCAGGATCTTCCCCACAGCCTCGGTCATGAGCCCCCGGCCGGTGTGGTTCCGATCCAGCTTATACCCCAAAAAACAGGACTGGAAGGGTCCCATGATGATACCGGTTAGGGCTACCCGGCCGATGATCTGTTCCTGCCCGGCCAAGCGGAGGTACAGGACCAGATCGCTGCCCCGGCTGTTCCCTTGATGTTCCCCCAGGATACGCTGTCGGGTCCCCGCCAGGGTGAAATAGTCCTCCTCCCGGATGGGCTCCCAGGGCCGGAAAAAATCCCGGTTCCGCAGCTCGAAATCCAGAAGCTCCCCGGCCTGATCCGCTTCCAGGCAGCTGAGGGTCAATAGTGGGGTGGTATAGGTAGTCATGATTACTATCTCCAAACTATCTCCAAGAAAGGGGATTCCGGCTGTATCAGGTCCCGGCTGTTTCCGGCCCGGTCATCCCCCAAACGGTCGCGCCGGTTCTGGGGAAGGGCTGGTCGACCCATCTCTGCTCCCGGGAGGCAACGCCGCCGCACCCGGGGCACCTACTTTCTACGCGGGGATTCCACGCCGCCGCGGCTGTACAGTATCAGGTTTATACCCTTTCCGGCCAGAGTCTCGGAAACCATCTTGCAGGGGGTATTACTACGACCTCCTGCCCCGCACCTACTGTCCTTATTTCTTCAGATACCCGCTTTATGGCGGCTGTTTTTACTACTTCGGTTTCCCGCCCTGCTTCTGCTTCTGCTTCTACTTCTACTTCTACTTCTACTTCTACTTCTAGTTCTGCTTCTGCTCCGGCTGCCCAGCAGGCTCGCCGGGCAGGGGCTCCAAAGGATCGTGCTGGACCAAATCACAATCCTTCTGGGGCTCCACATGGATCGTCACCTGGGTCGCGGCGCCGAACCGGTGGCGCAACTCAGCCTCCAGCTGCACGGTTATACCATGGGATTCCTGGACGGTCATGGCAGGATGAACCCGGATGTGAAACTCCACAACGATGGCATTTCCTAACCGGCGGGTTTTAAGGTTATGGGGATCATGCACCTTGGCATGGGTCCGTACGAGATCTATGATTTCCCGTTTCGTCTCTTCCGGAAGGGATGCCTCCAGAAGCTCCCTCAACCCCGGAAGCACCAGGTCAACCGCCGCCTTTCCGATAAGAAGGCTTACGACCACTGCTGCAATGGGATCAAGAATCCTCCAGGGATCCCCGAGGAAATAGGCTCCCCCGATCCCCAGGAGCGTACCCACCGAGGAAAGGGCATCGGAGCGGTGATGCCAGGCATTTGCCGTAACAGCTGCACTCTTCACCTGGTTCCCAACAGCCCTGGTGTAACGGAACAAGCCCTCCTTCACCAGGATAGACACCCCCGCAGCGACCAGGGCAAACCATTCCGGCCGGGGCAGGATAACCCCGGCTGCCCAATCCCGGAAGAGATTCACACTCTGCACCAGTATACCAGCTGCCACAGCCCCCAGCACAAACCCGATGATTACACTTGCCAGGGTTTCAAACTTCCCGTGACCGTAATCATGGGACCTGTCCCGGGGTTTTGCTGAAATGGCAATAAACCCGATAACCACCACATCGGTTCCCACATCGGACAGGGAATGCACCGCATCAGCCACCATCGCACCGGAATGTCCCAGGATTCCTGCAACCAGCTTTCCTGCCGAAAGCAGCAAATTCACCATGAAACCCACCAGGGTTACCCGGTAAATCCGGCGGCTTCGATTCTGGTCCGGCTCTTGACTCGCTGACCGGTCGCCTTCATGGGGAGACGGTACCGCGTCCTCAGCCCCGGCAGCTATTCCAGCCGCCGCTCCGTCTTGGCGGGACGGTACCGCGCCCTCAGCCCCGGCAGCTATTCCCGACGCCGCACCTCCGCCCTTGCTTGGCGGCACCTGGGACACACCCCCGGCAGCTAATCCCGCCGCTCGGCGTTCCTCATGAATACCCTTGCCCTTTGACATAGCCCACTCCTTCCCCGCAGGCAAAAAAAAACCTGCAGGACAATAGTTCTGTCCCACAGGGTTTGCAGCAGGAACGCAGCTTCCTGTTGCTGTTTCCAGCCCGGCTCCACACACCTGTACCGGTGCGGCCTGATCAGTTTTATATACGATTCTTGATCCGGGCAGCATGAAGGATCAGCCATGGATCCCAACACTACCCAGGACTTTCCATTGTAGGTTCCAGAACCCCCTCTGTCAACCGAGCCTGTTTCGGACTCCTCACCGACCCAGCCGAGGTTGTACCGGTCTCCCGGGGCCGCATTACGCCTGGCCTCCCCTTCAGGTCTGAATCCGGACTCTCCATACATCCCAGGCGTACCAGGTTAGCCCAGCGGTGCATCCCTCAGACCCGGATCCGCGCCTTCCATACCGGCACCTGAGAACCGGGTACAGGGTTCTTCCCTGGCTTGAATACGACCGGGCTGCCATTACAAAGGACGGAAGTCCGGCGGGCCCAAAGGTAGAAATCGAACTCTTGGCCCGCCAGGCTCCCGGATTCTAGGGTGATTTCCATTCCCTCAGCAGTGCTGCCTACCCTCCAACGGATACCCTCCTGGTGTCGGGTGTACTTCCAGCCGTCAGGCTCGTCCAGGATGTATTCACCGGTTTCAAGGATGGGCTGCCCGGCAGGCACCCCATCATCTAACCCTCCGGGATACAGTACGAAGCCAGGGTTGGATAGGGCGACCTGATCACTGGACTGAATGTCCTCTCTCCAGGGCTGAATGGGGAGCAGAACCCCGGCCTTTAGATACACCGGGAAGGGATGTTCATCCAGGGAAATCTCCGCCGTTTCAGGTCCGGATAGCTCATGAGGGGTAAAGATTCCGGCCCAGTCGCCCGGAGGAAGATTGATGGCCCGGGTTTTTTGGCCCGCAGATAATTTCGGAGCCTGAATAAGATGGGGTCCGATATAGTACTGGTCGGCGCAGTGGGCGGTGTCCGGGTTGAAGGAGCCGTAGATCATGGGCCGGATCAACGGCTCTCCCGCGGAGGTATACCGGATCATCAGCTGGTAGAGATAGGGCAAAAATGTATACCGGGCTCGGATTGCCTGGGATATTTCTCCCAGGGTCCGCCGGTCAAACTGCCAGGGTTCCTGGGGTGCCGTTCCCGAGGCGCTGTGGTTCCGGTAAATCGGGAACAAAAAAGCAGCCCGGTGCCAATCCAGGGACAGTTCGGCGGTGCAATCGCCGCCGAATCCCCCCACATCCATCCCCGCCATGGGCATTCCCGACAAGGACAGACTCAGCACCATTTCGATACCCTTGTTCAGGTGATGGTAATTGGACATATTGTCACCCGTCCACAAGGCTCCCCACCGGGATGACCCCAGGGACCCGCTTCGGGAAAGCACGAAGGGCCGCCTGTCAGGATAGGCCCGGGCCAACCCCTCCATGGTGGCACGGGTCATATCCCTGGCGTAGTCGTTATGGTAGGCCTCATGGGGAATGCTGCCCCGGGAAAAGAGCATGTCATCCACAGACGATGAGCCGGTGCTGGGATCGTTCATATCGACCCAGAACCCGGCGAATCCCCGGGCTGCCAGATCTGCGGCGTTTCTGGACCACCAAGCCCGGGTCTCGGGCAGACTGAAATCGGGAAAGTAACTCGCCCCTGGCCAGACAAACCCCACATAGGGCTTCCCCGAGGGATTCAATGAAAAGAGACCCCCAGTACGGGCTTCCTCCACCAGGGGATTCCCCTCTTCGCGCTTCAATGCCGGATCCAGGATGGGAACAACCCTCCGGCCGGTCTGCCCGAGGGCCAGTAGACGCTGCTCCGCTCCGATAAATCCAGTGGTATTCAGGGTGAAAACCCGGTACTCATGCATGTAATCGATATCGAGCCATAACCCGTCACAGGGAATATTCTCCCTGGTGAACCGCCCGGACAGCTCCTCAAGGTCATCCAGGGAACCGTATCCCCACCGGGACTGATGGTACCCCAGAGCCCAGAGGGGAAACCGACGGGGTAGCCCGGCGATTCTATTGATCCGGGGAATCAGCTCCTCCAGGGATTCGGCCGCAGCGAGAATGCATCGGCCCTTCCGGTCCTCGGGGCCGGTGGCGCCGAGGTAGAAGAAATCCAAATCCACCCCAGGATCCTTTACCCCCTCGATGACCTGTTTTGCCCCGGTGTCCATAAAAGCAGGGTATCCGCCGGATATAATGAAGGCTATCCAATAGCCACCACTCCGGAGAATCAGTACCGGGAAGCTGGCATACATGGGATCGGTGGTACCCGACTCCACCTCCGGGCCGGCGAAATCCGCCCAAACATCGGTATTCCAGAACTTCGTCCGGATGCGGCTCTTCTCAAACCCGATGTTCTTTTCCCCCATCCCGTAGAACCCCTCAATTCCCCCCAAGCGGAAGCTGAACATCCACTTCTGTCCCGAGGTTCCGTAGGGCAGAACGGGGTGGGAGTTCAACACCGGAGCTCCCGAGCTATGCCGGAGTATCAGCCCTTGGGCATCCGAATGCTCGAGGCGGAAACGGCCTTCTTCCCCCCCAGTTTGCACCTCGGCATCGCCCTGCCGCCGGGGCAGGTCACCTAGTTGAGATTCCAAGCCCGGAGACTCCGCCCCGGGTACCGAAATGGCTACCTGGAATACATCGGGCCCGAACTCAGCCAGGGGTTCTATTTCCGGCTGAGCACTGGGACTAAAATTGAAGGGATGGTCTATCTTATGAAAATACATGGTTTTCCTCGTTTTACTTAGTGCGTATCAAGCTGTGCTGCCACCCAATCAAGTGTCCCCTGACCGGGAACAATGACGGAGGGATCCTTGGATAATTCCCGGTGCGCCCGGGCTTCAGCGATATACACCGGCACCCGGGAGCGCTCCGCCTGGGCAACAACGGTACATGGGCCTGTTAGATCCTCCCCGGTCCAAAGATCGATCCAGCGGCCCTCGGGCAGGTAGACCTCCCGGCTGGTTCTGCCTTGCTCCAAAATCGGCGCGATCAACATAAACCGCCCGAACATGTAGCTGTCTTCTATCTGCCACGCCCGGTCATCATCGTGCCAGGGGAAAAACAGGGGCTGCATCAGGGGCTGCCGGTTCTCCACAGCCCACCGAGCCTCCTGGACCAGGTAGGGTTTCAGGGCAATACGAAGATAGGCCAGGAATCGGAACTCCGGAACCACCTCGTCATCCCGCCAAAACTCCGCGATATTCCAGGGGGTCCGGTCTACGATGGGGGTTTTATGGTGATTATACTCCGAGTGGTACTGCATGAGGGGCGAGAATACCGCAGCTGCGGCGCTTCTCATGTACAGCTCCGGGTCGGGCAGCGGTCCGGTAAAGCCCCCTATATCCCAACCTATAAAGGAGATACCGGATAGATTCGCATTGAGCATCGCCCGGATTGTGCCCCGGTAGGCATCCCAGGTGGAATCCTGATCCCCCGACCAATGCATGGGTGTTCGGTGAGCCCCCCGGTACCCCGCCCTGCTAAAAATGATTCCCCTCTGCGCCGGGGTTGCAGTCCCGGATAGGAACTGGGTATAGGCTTCCAGGTATTCCCGGGGGAAGGTATTAATCCTAGTGTCCCCAAATCCCCCCGAGGGCGCCGAAACCTCGTACCCCCAAAGATGCTCGCCGCCGTCAGTCTTGAACCCGTCCACCCCCAGCTCTTCAACCAGGTACCGCCGCCTGGAAAACCACCAATCTCTGGTTTCCTCCAGGGCAAAATCCGGCAATAAGCTGGACCGGAACCAGCCGGGCCGAACCCTGTAGTCCGATCCGTCGGCCTCGGTAAAGACAAGCCCCCTTCGTGATGCATGGTTCCAGTCGGCATCTTGCTGAGCATGACCCGCTCCTTGGCCCATGTACTTGACCACAGGGATCTGCCATAACACCAATTTCATTCCCGCCTCATGGAGGGAATCTATCATTCCCTTGGGATCGGGCCATAAGCCGGTCTCGGGAAACCGGTAGTCCCCAAGACGCGGGGGCTGGTTCGGATCCCTCAGGGGAGCAATGCTATCGTTCCATTGGTAGAAGGTCGCCTCATCGCTCCAGGCCTCGATAACCAGGACCTCCGCCGGAATATTCAGTTCCTTGGTTTTTGCTACAACCTCAGAAACCCGGGCCTGGCTGTTCCACTCATTTCCGCTCATCCAAGGTCCGAACACCCAATCAGGCGGCAGGGCCGGGTTCCCCTCCAGGGCGTAGAAACTCTTCAGGATTTCTCCGGGATGCCCGGTTAAGAAGACCAAGGACAACCGGTTATCGGTTTCTGCCTGGATTGTTAATTGATCCGGCTGGGTGGCACCGAGATCAAAGTCGATGGTCCTGTCACTTTGCAGAAGCAACCCCCATCCGGTGTTGGTAAAGAGAAAGGGAATCGGCATGTAGGTCTTCAGCTTCTGATTCTTATACTGTTCAAACACCCGGTTTGAAAGGATCTGACCGCGCTGATTGAGCCGGTTGTACCGCTCTCCAAAGCCGTACACCCTCTCATGCTCCGGACTGGTAAACCTCACCTCCAGGGAGAACAGCCGTCGGTCATCCGGGGTGTAAAAACCCCGGGCTACCATGGGCCCTGCTTGAGATATAGTACATCCCGTTTCAGTGTCCATTAGGATCACCGAAAAGGGTTCATGTTCAATAATTACACGTACCCCGGGTTGTTCTGCAATGCTCCTGGGGCTGCCGGTACTCCGGTCTTCGTGCAGAGAAACCCAGGGAAGTACGTCCCCACCAGATAGTCCGGAAACCGGATTGTCATCCGATTCAATACTCATACCTGCGTGTACCCCCTGGGGCGTCCGGGTGATAATGAGACTGCTTATGGTATTCCGGGAATTCCTAACTCCCAGTTCCAAACTCCCGTCTGGTAGGAACCGGGCATGTTCAAGCCGCTCAAATACCAGGGGTTCCTCTACCCTGAAGGAGAACCACTGAGATTGAACGGTTTCAAACCCGGTTCTGGCAATAAAGCGGTATGTTAGGGTTCCGCCCTGGGTCACCGGAGGAATACTGCCCTGCCAGGATCTATGGGTCCCGCTATTTCCCACACTGTCGCTGTCCCCAATACATACACAATGGACGGTATGTACCGTATTACCACCCTCCCAGGCCCACTCCAGATCCATAGTCTCCGCCCCGTCCATGGGCCGAACCTCGGCACAACAGACCACGGTATCCCCCATTCTTGGCATCCGGGGGATCCGCTCCATGGGCTGTTGGTAGTAGGGCTGGCCGTTGCCCTGGGGAATATGGATGATTTCTAGTTGCTTGTTTCCCATTTACGATATCCTTATAATAGAAACGACCCCCGATTACTGCTCGAACCGTATACCGGGGGTCTTGAAGTTATTCGGAATCAGGCATCTCCCCAGGAGAGCCTGTTCCGAATAGCGGAAATTCCTACAGCCGGATCCGGGCTGTAGCCTCTTCTTGAGCCAAATCCAGGGCCTCTTTGGGTGACATCAGTCCGTCGCGAACCTGCTCAATGAGGGTATTCACAATATTGGTGAGCTCGCTGAACTGCTCCAGGGCCGGCGGCTTAACCGCATACTGAAGGGATTCCACTACAGCAATTTTGTTTTCCGGCGGAGTATCGGAAATGTACTGATCCATGATGGCCGGATCAGCCACGGTGGGCAGTTCCCACTGGGCATCCAAGCGCAGCTGTACAGCCCGGGGGTCCGATGCCAGGAAGTTCACAAATCGGAAGGTGGCCTCGGGATTCTTGGTGGTAGTGCTGAGTGCAGCCACATTCCCGAAGAAGTGGGTTGCCTTGGAGGTATTTCCCGGTTCAATCTCGATGCCCCAGGGAAAGTCCACCCGATTTCGAAGATCGGTAAAGGCCCATACCCCGTTTAACCACATACCCAGCTTACCTTCCACAAAGAGGTCGCCCTCAGGCCGGTTTGCCAGTTGTTCTCGATTCGGCATAACCTCGTGTTTCCACACCCGGTCCACCATGTACTGCAGGGTCTCAATATTCTGGGGAGAGTTGATGGTGAATCGGCTGCCATCCTCGGACATCAGGCTGCCGCCGTTCTGCTGAACCACCTTATAGAACTCCCAAAACTGGATGGGATTAAAGGCGCCCCATACATCATCCCCAAGAGCAGAAATCTTCCGTGCCGCTTCCAGGGAATCATCCCAGGTCCAATCTGACGTCGGGTAGCCTACCCCGGCCTGATCAAAGAGGTCCTTGTTGTAAATGAGGACAACGGTTGAGAATGACTGGGGTATGGCCATGACCTGGTTGTTAAAACGAACCGCATCCAGAAGCCCCTCGCCGTAGATGTCCTTACTCATTCCCGTTGAAGCAAACAACTCATCCAGGGGCCGGACCGCACCGCGGATGGCATAGGCGAGAAACTGCTCCATATTCAGTTCAAAGGCATCCGGAGCGTCCCCCCCGGCGATGCGGGTAACCAGGGTGGTAAAATAGTTGTCACCGTACCCCATGGATTCCAGCTCAACCTTAATATCAGGATTTTCGGCTTCAAACAGATCCACCATAGCCTGCAGGGTATCCGCGTTCTCCTCTCCCGCGGAAAAGTTTGCGTAGCGGATTGTTGTAACGCCGCTATCTGCCTCAGAATCACCCCCGGCAAAAACCGGAACGATGAGACCCAACATCAAGAAAACCATCCCGATGGTACGAATTCTCAGATTCATACTCCCTCCTTGTTTTTTACGTTTCCTAGGGAAACGGTCTTTTCCTTTTGCGCACTATCCATGGTTTACACCCTGGATTAGCCCTTGATTCCCCCCGAGGCCAGTCCCTTTTCGACATAGCGTTGGCTGATCAGGTACACCACGATAATGGGAACAATGGAAACCAGCGCTCCGGCCATGAGGTAATGCTGGTAGTTGTAGAATTGGGAGCCCAGATTCGCCAAGCCCAGCTGCAAGGTCCACTTGCTCCTGTCCGAAAGGACAATCAGGGGCCAGAGAAACCCATTCCACGCCCCCATAAAGTTGAAGAGCCCCATAGTAAAGAGCACCGGTGTGGAAAGGGGTAAAATCACATGGATGAAAATCCGCGGCAGGGAAGCGCCGTCCATAATCGCCGCCTCTATGTAGGAATCATGGATGCCGATCATGGTCTGCCTCATAAAGAAGATGGCGAAGGCATTACTCATGGCCGGCAATACTAGAGCGGAATAGGTGTTCAGCAATCCTACCGACCGCAGGGTAATAAAGTTGGGGATCATTGTTATAGCCCCGGGGATCATCATGGTGGCGATAAAGAGCTGGAAGAGCAGTTGCCGTCCCTTAAACTCTATTTTTGCGAAGACAAAGGCCGCCATGGCTGATGTAATCAGGGGGATGAAGGTCAGCAGGGCCGAAACGTAGAAGCTGTTAAACAACCCGCGGAAAAAATCCAGATTTGCCAGGGTAAACAGGGCCTTGTAGGCGTCCAGACTCGGTTCCTGGGGAATCCAACGAATCGGGATGGTGTAGATTGCCTCTCTGGACTTAAGACTGGTACTGACCATCCATAAAAAGGGCAGCAAGGCCAGTATCCCGATAACCGACATCAGGAGGTACAGCCCGATCTTCCGGTAGGTTCGCTGCTGTAGGGTTAGATTCGTATTAAGACTCATAGTTCACCCACTTTTTTTCAACCCGGAACTGGATCGCCGTAGCAATCATTATGACAAACCCGAGAATCCACGCCACCGCCGAGGCATACCCCATTTTGTAGTAGGTGAAGGCATTCCGGTAGACCTGCTCCACGGGAACCCGGGTTGCACCCGCAGGACCTCCCTCGGTCATGATGTAAATGGATTCGAATACCTGAAACCCCGCAATCACATTGATAACCACCAGCAGAAAGAGGGTCGGGGTAACCAGGGGCAAGGTTATCCGCCAAAAGCGCTGCATGTATCCGGCACCGTCAATCACCGCCGCCTCGTAATACCCCTTATCAATCCCCTTCAGGGCCGCGAGGAGGATGAGGGCGTAGTACCCCGTATCCTTCCAAACCGCTGCCAGCACCACCCCGGGCATAGCCCACCGAGGATTATTGAGCCAGCTCGGTCCCTCCACCCCAAAGAATGCCAACAGGTTGTTAATGAGTCCGTACTGCCCGTGGAGAAGCCAGCGCCAAATCAAGGCAACCGCCACCCAGGACGAGATAACCGGGAGGTAAAACAGCACCTTGTACGCCGTTTTCCCCGGAAACTCCCGGTTAAGCAGCAGGGCTTGAATCATGGAAGTAGTTAGTACCAGGGGAATATAGAGAATCAGGTAATACAGTACGTGCTTGTACTGGGATACGAAGTCCGTGCCCCCGAGGTACGCGGTAAAATTCCCCAATCCAATAAACTCGATGGCCTCCCGGGGTTTGAGAGGATCATAGTTAAAGAGACTGAGCACCAAGGAGTATCCGATTGGATACAGAAAAAAGACAAACAAACTGATGGATGCTGGTGCAAGAAAGAGCCAAATAACCGCCTTCTGCCCCGGCGAGCCTTTTAATCGCATGGATTATACCTCCAAAGAATTTCCTGCAGCAAAGATCTCCCGGATCGCAAGGGCTGCAACCCCGCGGATCCAATCGTCGTTTCCTGGTTGTAGGGGAATAATCTCAACCTCCTCGCCCAACCCGTAGACCGTTCTCTGCCGGACGGCCTCCTGGAGACTCGGCAGGAAGAAGGGCGCGGCGTTGGCCCGCTCCCCCCCGATGATGATTGCCTGGGGATCGAAGAGATTGATGAGGGTGGACATAGCAATCCCGAGATAGCTCCCGGCCTTCTTAAAAACCTCCAGCGCCAGGACATCCTGTGCCCGGGCTAACTCAGTTAATTCCTCGGGGCTTACTTGCTTCCCACCCTGAGCCGTGTACCCCTGAACCAGGGCGCGGTCCGCAGCATAGGCCTCCAAGCAGCCCCTTCGGCCGCAGGCGCACACCGGAGCCGAGGGCTCGGCGGTTACCGTGATATGCCCGATTTCTCCTGCACCATGGTGGGCGCCGCTGAGCAGGTTCCCGTTCAATACAATGCCAAGCCCGATCCCCTCTCCCACGGAAAGACAGAGAAAGGACTCGAACCGCTTCCCAGCCCCGAAGTACTTCTCCCCGATGGCGAAGGTATTAACATCGTTCTCAACAAACACCGGCAGCTTAAATCGGTCCTCCAAAAAAGGCCCGATGGCAACATTCTTCCAACCGAGAATGGAGCTCTCCAAAACCATCCCCTCGGAAGCTGAGATGCGCCCCCCGAGACCAAGCCCGAGACCGAGAATGGGTATGCCCGGGTAGGTGGCGCTATGGGCATCAATACTCTCCTGGACAAAGCCGCTAAACCGATCCAGATAGAGGGCGGATTCACTATGTCTTTGGATATCCCGGCTCTGTTTGCTCAGGATCGCCCCCCGGAGATCCACCGCCGCGCAGGAAAACCCGTCATCCATGAGCTTGAACCCCAAAACCACCCCGGCCTGGGGATTCAGCTGAAGAAGGATCCGGGGGCGGCCCCCGGTAGAATCACCCTTACCCGTCTCCATGATGATTCCCTGACGGATCATCCGCTCACAAATCAAGGTACAGGTTGACCGGGTCAAACCCGTAAGCCTGGACAGCTCTACCCGAGAAATCGGTTCATGAACCCGGATGGCATCCAGCACCAGCTTATAGTTGAGCTGCTTAATAAAATCGTTATCCCCTGTCCGTTTCATGCTTCCCTCGCGAATCAGTACCTACTGTACTTTATTTGTGCGTCGAACAAACATAGTATGGAACGGCTTAATGCTCATGTCAAGGAAAATATGTTGTCACTATTGAACGAAGTACCCCTACTGTGTCCTAGCAATAGGGATACCCCAGAGGAAAAAACCGAGCCTGTTTCGGACTCCTCACCGACCCAGCCGAGGTTGTACCGGTCTCCCGGGGCCGCATTACGCCTGACCTCCCATCCCGGCATTCCCGTTAAAAACTGCCCCGGAAGCAGAGCACAGGACCTCAGTTACACCGGGAAGGGATGTTTATCCAGGGAAATCTCTGCCGTTTCAGGGCCGGATAGCCCATGGAGAGTGAAGCTCTACCCCAGCCCCTCCCGGAACTCATCCTCGGTATCCCAGATGGACCAGGCGGCCTCCAACAAATGGCCCTGATCGTCCCGGAAGTAGAAATACTTCGCCTCGCCGTTACCAAGAACATGCAGATCCTCAACCTCTCCGCCCGCCGCAGTCAGGTCCCGGTGGGCCTTCTCGATATCCAGGCAGGCAATGGCCATAACCGGAAAACCCCGGCCGTTCCGGGACAACTCAAAGCGCTGGGCATCCCTGGTCTCGATGAGCAGCAGGGCCGGAGCATGTTTGTGGGGATGGTGCAACACCGCCAACATGGACCCCCGGTCCTCAAAGGAATTGATCAACTCGAATCCAAGATTCGCAGTATACCATGCAACCGACTGCTGTAGATCCGTGGTCGGCAGGTACACGTACCCGATCCTGGTACAATTTATGGCACGACTCATGGTGCAACCTCCAGATAATTCGTTATTTGGTAAACCCATTGTACATTCGCCAGTTGTTTGAAGCTCTGGTTTTCCAGGGTGATTCGAATGCCCCGGACACCCCAAGGGCCCCTACTCGACCTCGGATGGTTCTCCGGCTCCTAGGCGCTCCCGGGATTCCTCCAAGGCCTGAAGGAGGGTCGGATTATCACCGTGCACTGCCTGAGCCAGTTCCAGGAACCGAACCGCATCCTCCCAGCGCTGGAGCTTGTAGAAGTTGAATCCCTGCAAAAACACCGCATCGTACACATGCTCAGAATCGGCATCCAGGTACTTCTGGATAGCCGTCTGCAAAAAGTAGGCCGAGGTCTCATACTCCTCCACCTGCTGGAAAATCTCCCCCATACCGTAATAGCCCTCGGGATTATCCGGCTCCAGCTCTATAACCTTCTGGTAATTCGCATGAGCATCCCCCAACCTGCCCTGGGCCCGATAGATAAGAGAGAGGTTCAAATAGGCAACGGTATTGCTGGGCAGAACCTCCAAGGACCGCCCGTACCACTCCTCCGCAGCCTCAAGATTACCCATTCGACGGTAGGCAATACCCAGATGATCCATGGCATCGGTAAACCCCGGATCCATCTGCACCGCCAGAAGCAGCTGTTCCACCGCCCCGTCATAATCACCCTCATGTAAGAGCCGGGAACCCTCATTATAGAGAACCCTGGCCTCCTCCTGAGAGGTCGGACTGCCCTGGGGCCCCAAAATGAGCTTGGCATCCGGCCCCGGCACCGTCTCGACCAGCTGCGCACCGAGCACCCCGGTACCCCATAAGAGACCAAGACTCAAGAATACAACCAAAACCCTCGTTTTCATGCTCACCCTCCCCGGCGTCAATTTCATGATGTTGCGCACTAAGTAACCAGGTAGATCAGGTGTGAGCCAAGAGCTGGTGGGCGAAACTCGTCTCCGGCGCCCCGGGCAGGAAGAACATATCCTCGTTCTCATGTTCGGACAGGGGCCAGGAATAATCCGGAAGCTCATCGGGCAGAATATGCAGCCGAAGCTCCCGGTTCCCGGCCCGGCTTGCCAGGGCGCCGAGAATCTCCTGCACCGGAGGCCGCCGGTCCGCGATTATATCAAACAAACCAAGGGTATTGTCGTCCTCATAAAAGACAATGTAGGTATCCGTACCGGAAATTCGGTAAATACAGTCCCGAAGACCGTTCAGACAATGCCACATGTAAATAGACGCACAGCCCCGGGTATCAAAACGGGAAGACAGGGGCGAACGGCTGTTCACCCCATCCACCAGCTTCCGACGTTGCGCCCGGTCATTCACATCGATCTTCGTGAGCTCCAGCCCGGGTGGGATCGATCCTCCCGCACCCCGGGGAACCTGGAGCCGGTAGTACACATCCCGGCCCGGGAGAAATCCGTACCGAGGGTAAAAGGACATTACCGATTCGTTGGGAAAGAGGTACCACAGATCTCCCCGGTCCCGGTACTGCTCCAGCACCCGGTTCATGAGCCGAGCGGCCAGTCCCCTGCCCCGGTACCCCTCCCGGGTCATGACAGTCCCAACCTGCCATGCCCGGACCTCCCGGCCCTGGAGGACCAGATCCATCCGGGTCACCGAAACATTGGACACCACCGTCCCCCCCTCTACCAGGGAATGACAGACGTACCGCCCGTCCCAAAATCCCCCCTGATACCAGGATTCAAAACTGATCCCGAATACCTCCCGGGCGAGGGCATCAAAGCTCCCCCGGAGGGCTGCATCTTCCTTGTAATCTGTGTAGTAGTCCATGGTTCCTCGTTTTTATAGGTAAGCGTGTGGCGGCAGTAGTACCCATTTCCGGTGGCTGCACGCCACTAATGCATGGAAGGCGGCGTCCCAACCCCAGGCGTTGGGTACAATGCCGTGTACGCCCGGTTTATTCGGGGCGGGTAAGCTGCCAATACCCCACATCGATCCAACTGTTATGCTTAAAACCGACCTCGGTGAACACTCCTACCGGGGTAAAACCCAGGCCCTCGTGCAGACGCTGACTGGGAACATTCGGCAGGGCGATGCCACCGATTATCGTATGAAACCCCGCTGCCCATATGCGATGGATAAGGTCTCGGTAAAGCCGGGATCCGATGCCTCGCCCTACCGCCTCCCGGTGCAGATATACGGTGGATTCCACCGAATACCGGTAGGCGCACCGGCCCTTCCAGGGGCTTGCATACGCATACCCGGCAACCTGCTGGCCCTCCTGATACACCAGCCAGGGCAAAGACCTGCTGGTCTCTGCAATCCGCTGTTCCATATCCTCAAGAGAAACCGGCTGCTCCTCGAAGGTCACCCTAGTATTCTCTACGTAATAGTTATAGATGCCGCAGATCTGCCGGGCATCTTCGGCGTTGGCAGGTCGAATCATGGCGGAATTATACCCGGAAACGCCGCTCTGTCAAAACCTGCGATCTGGAACCGTAAGCCCGGCCGTGATACTATGAATCTGGAAATAGTGCGCAAAAGAACAGTAAGGAGGCGTCATGGACAAGGCCACCGTTTTGCTTCTCGCCCAATACAATGAGCAGGTAAACCGGCAGATGAACGCCCAGTTAGCCGAGCTGGAACCCGTTCAGTGGAAGCAGGCCTTGGGAGGCTACTACCCCAGCATTGAATCACTATGCAACCACATATACATAGCCGATTTCATCTGGCTCAAACGGTTTACCGGGTTGCGGAACTTCTCATACAGTCAGGATCCGCTCTTTCAGGGTGATTTGACTCTCTCAGATACAGCCTTCACATCCCGGACCGAATACCTGAAAAAACGCCCCGTCCTGGATTCCCTTATTTCATCCTTCGCCGGAGAGCTAAGCGACCGGGATCTGTCCTCGGATCTGGTGTACCGCAACTCCCGGGGCCAGGAATTCACCAAGGCCTTTGGCGGGCTTGTGCTGCACATGTTCAATCACCAGACCCACCACCGGGGCATGATCTCCCTGTACCTGGACCAGTTGGGCATCCAAAACGACTTCAGTAATTTGTTTCATCTAGTGTAGGGGGGATGTACCTGGATCGTCGGCAAAGGCTGTTGGTAGCGAGGCTTGCCCCCCTCACATCCACCCCCTGGTCTCACCGGCCTGCTGAATCCAGGTGAAAACCTGGGGCTGATTCACCTCCTCCAGGGTCCTGAGCTTTATATACCTGGACCGTTCCCCGGTTCCCAGGGGAGGCTGGGACCCTGGGAACTCAGCCCCGGCCAAAAAGACAATATTAACCGATACATCGTAGGCTACCAGCTCGATAATCCATCCCCGCTCAGGAACCCCGTAATAGACCTTTCCCCACTTAATCGCATACTGCAGTTCGGGAACAGCCCTACGGATCAGCTCATCTATCCGTTTAACCAGGGGATGCAGATCGGGCATAACCCGGTTAATCCAGTCGTCGATTGCCCCGCGCTCCGCCAGCGTTTCCGGCGGCTTCCTGGTGGATTTTGGGGTGCGCTGCTTCTTCATGCATACCTCCTTCTTCGGGTGGGGGTGATTCGATTGTTACTCGACCATGCCATGATGGCTCTGGACAAATTCGGCCTTGGTAATTTCCATAAATACATCAGGGTTCTTCATTCCTCTACCCTCTATATGGGTTGATTTCAGCCTATCCCGGCCCGGGCTGGCAGCCTTCCGTCCTACCAGTAGGCCGGATTGTTGAAGGCCTCAACGCACCGGGGCCGCCCGGGCAGCACCGGTATCCTCTCGCCCTTCAGTGACTGACCCAGCCAGCCCTCAGGCATGGAAAGCTCCAGGGGAGCCTGGATCGTATCCTCCGGTATCCGCCGAAACCCCACCCGGGAATAGTAGGCCGGATCCCCGTAGGTAATGGCCAGGTCCGCCCCGCGGTTCGTTAAATCATCCAGACCGAAGGTAATGAGCCTGGTCCCAATACCACGCCCCTGGCTGCTGGTGCTGACGGCCACCGGAGCAAGCATGTACACGCCAGTATCAGGGCTTTGCTCGAATTCTAAGGCAGTAAAAAAAATAGCACCCACGACAGCGTCTCCCTCCCGGGCCCCGAAACAGAGCACCCCCCGGTTATCAATCCGGTCTGCCAGTGCCCCTGCCAATTCACCGATCAATCGCCCCTCGGCAGCACCTTCGGAGTCGGTAAAAACACCCTCGAACAATGCCCTGATTTTATGCTTCCACCCCGATTCGAGGTATCCAAACTCCATACCCTGCCCCTATCCTACTTGGTTCGCAAACCGCCCACGCGGTCATACTGGCGGGTCCGAACCCAGATTCAAAACCCCGCAGCTACCAGAACATCCCGCACATCCCTGGCCCACCGAACCACATCGCCGCAATACTCCCGGGCTGAGTCAATCCTAACATCCATAATGGTCATGCTCCAGGGAAACACATCCCCCCGCCGTTCATCGTCAGCCCTCCGGGCCCTCCAGGTCCGCTGGGAAGAATCCAAGAGTTTGCTGGTTTTCTCGGTTTTTCTAACATTCTGGGGTGATTCGCCTGCCAGAAACCCCTTCAACAGCCCCACTGCCTCGGGAAAGGCCTCGGGGGAGTAAGAATGTGTCTGAATCATGTAGGTAAGCACCAGAAGATGGTGAACACGAAAATACTCCGGATCCCCATACTCCACACCGAGGATCCGATGAAACCGATCATCCCACTGGTCTAACACCGTCCCCATGGATACCCCGCTCACTCCAATCCCGGGACCGCCACGGTGGTTCCGCAGGACGCACATTGCTTATAGTGGATCGATAGTACCCCGCCGCATGCAGGACATCGCAGCCGTCTCTTCTCAAAATCCAGGTAATATGCCAGCCCCTTCTCGTGGATCACCTTCATGTTCAGCACAAGACTTTCGTTGTACCGGGTCCGGTAACTCTTATCCAAGCGTTTAATAAGGGTACAGGGATACCGGGAGCAGTCCGAGCAGACAACCACGCCCACATCCTGGGCACAGGTCTTTATCTTACAGACGAGACAGTGCCCGGGTTTCCCGACGTCCTCCGACCTACAGCCCGGACAGGGTTTTTTCTTCTTCAGGTGGGAATAACAGTAGGTGCAGTTTACTCCGCAGGGCGCGATCATCCGTTCTTCGTTGGTAGACAACTCCATGGTCAATACCTCCGTGTTGGTTCCAATCTAAACCCTTGTAGGCAAATGAAGCTATCATTTCTCACCTGCAACGCTGCTCACAGGGTGTACCCCTAATGAACTTGGCTGTCTCCGGGGTGTAGTACAAGGTTATGTACACTACAAATCCCTTAAAACCCGCTCAAAAAACTCAGTGTATTGAGTTTCTTTCATAGCAACGTATCCAGCCCTATTGTCATCTCCCACGGCGGCTAATATCCGGTTCTTAATGGAATTGTACTCCGCCACCAGGCCCGGGTCAGCCCGTAACCTGTCGCGAAACCGTATATGCCGATTATACTCCAGATTATCCTTTGTACAAACATAGAGATGGTGGGGGATCTCATCCAAGAGGCTAATACCATCCCCCCAGCGGTCAAATACCTCCCTGCCGGGGATACCTTGATCACCGACATAATGATATCCCACCGCTTCGAGCTCTGTTTTTATAACGTGAAAATCAGCCCGGGAAACAATAACCATATCAATGTCAATAATAGGTTTTGCCGCCATGCCGGGGATGGAGGTACTACCGACATGCTCGATCCCGAGGTACGCAGTGCAATGCTTCCGAAGGTATTCCGCAATTCGGGTGAACATCTCAATCCATTCCACTGTATAGGGGCGTATTACCCGTTCCATTCGATTCAAGCTCCTCGGTTCTAAAGCCCATCCAGGCCGGCGCCGGAGTCGGCGGCTTACCTGAGCAATCCTATCCCCGTTTCCAGATCGCCGACGAAGAGTACTGTACCTCCCCGGTTGCTTTCGTAGATAAAACTCTTCAGGCTATCGCTTTCAATGCCGGTAAAATCCCCGATAATCATCAAACGTTTCCGGTAATTCGAAACCTTTTGAAGAATCTCCCCTGCCAGCCCTGACCGCAGGTCAAAGAATGTGTCAGCCAAAGAGTGCTTCTCCATGGCCACTGTATCCGTCCCGCAATTCGCCAGAACATCTAAAAAGTCACCAGCGGTGTCAATGCTCTGCCCTTCGGGAAATCGACAGTAAGAAATCTCTGCCTTATGGTTTTTAATGATTCGAATATCCATAGCTACCTCCCCTACCTTCGGTGTACGGCCCCCCGCTTACACCCTATCGACGAGGCGAACAGTCGTGAACACCGCACACTCCCCCCACACCAAGCATTGCCAGACTCCCCGGCTTGGGTATACTCTACCCGTGAAGCCTCAGGCCCATCAATACCGGTTTACCCCGCGATCCGCGGTTCATTCAATATAAATCAGGTAACCCCGGGGGGTTACCCGAAAAAAAGAGCGTACACTACGCTAGATAAAGCGGTGCTATTAGGGATACAACCCAGAGATAGCCTCGCCGACATCCGGCATGATGGTGTACAAGCGTCTGCGCACTACTATATAAGGAGAATGAAATGCAAAACCCCCAAGAAAAGGATGTATTGCCGGCCTACAAGCCCCTGCTGGGTCTGAGTCTGCTATTTACCATCGCAGCAATTCTGACCCTCATTCCGAATCCCCAGGCAAGCTGGCCCAACCTGCTCGGCTACCGGTCCATCTGCACCTTCGCGCCCATTGCAACCCTGGCCTGTTGTTTCCTCGCCGGCCTCACCTGTGTAATCCGGGCCCGGCTCTTCGGACCCCGGCGGACGGAGAAGCGGTCATGGCTGGGGCCGATAATTCTCGGTCTGGTATTCGTTAGCCTCAGTCTCGTCTTTGTACCCGGGTACATCGAGGCAAAGAATCCGGATACCCAGACAAGCGCAACCATGGAGTAACCTGGAGGCTGAGGGCTGGGGGATGGTTCTGCCTTCTGCCGGCTCTCAGAAATCACCATCCTTATTCAAGGAGATAAACAGTCCTCTTTTACGGGTTTGAATCACTACCCGTTTCTCATACTCTTGCCTTAGGTGGGGGGGAATATGTCCGGCCTGCCAGGCGTATTCTTCCCGAACCCGCTGTTCAGCCTGGTCCGGCTGGGATGCCGCTATCGCCCGGAGTGCATAGAATACCCCGAAGGCGTGCTGGGCGACATGGACCGTCGCCACCGCCTGGCCGGCTGCCCGGGCGGCATTATACGCCGGGAGATTCCCCTTCGCCTCCCGGGCAGCGGCGTGGGCCGAAAGGGAGGCTCCCCGGATTACCGGCATGGAAAAATCACCCTTTTAACCCATATGTAGTGCGCAAAAGGTTGTAACATTGCACCCCGGCGACACCAACAATTCCGAACCCTTAAAGATGGTGTAAAATCAAAAGATTCCTGCCCCGGGATACTCTATTATAGCTACAAGGAGACGAGATGAACGACAGACAGATTGTCGCCGGGATGATTGCCTGGATCGAGAAGAACCTGACCGCCGAGGTGGATGCCAGGGCCCTGGCCGAACACAGCGGCTACTCCTTAAACCGCCTGCGGCAGAAGTTCTTCAATGTGACGGGGGACACCCCCAGCGGCTATCTGCGGAAACGGAAACTGACCGAGGCGTCCAAGGAGATTCTGGCCGGCCGCCGGATTGCCGATGTCAGCCTGAAGTACGGCTACAGCTCCCAGGATAATTTCACCACCGCTTTCAGGAGCTACTTCGGGATTCCCCCGGGAGAACTGTATCAGATCGACTCCAAATACAAACGGTTTATCAGCCGATTACGGGAGGAATTCAGTATTATGGAAATCATTCGATTACAACAACCGCCGTTCTGTTCTACCATGATGGGGTGCGTAAAGGGCACCGCGGACTACTTCGACCTGGATCTATCACCACCTATGCTCTTCGGGCTCTCCGGGCACGCCTTTCTGATTAACATCCACCATGAACTATGCCCCAGCAGTCCCTACGTGTGGAACCACGAACCATTTCTCAAGCTCCTTCACAACCTGGGGATCAACCATACCGGGGACCGGAGTTTCGACAAATCCACCCCCATGGATGAACGTAGGAAAACCGAGGCCGAACTAAAGGCCCATCTGGAGGGCGGCAACCTGGTGATGCTTACCTTCCTGGAGCATCAGCTGGTGAACGGCTTCGACGAGGAGGGATTCAGCTTCCTGAAACCCTGGGAGGACGAGTGCGAGGTTCAACTCCAGCGCCTGACCTTCGGGACCTGGGAGGAAGCCCTGGAAAAAGAAGGCTGGGTCATGTTCGATCTGTTGGAACGGGGTGAACTCAAGACCAACGTGTTGTCTAACACCCGGGAGGCCCTCAGTTACGCCCTTGACCTCTTCCGGAACCCCGAGGCCCACCAATGCGAAGGCTACCGGGTAGGATTCGGGGCTTACGAAAACTGGATTACCCACACCAAAAAGGCCGGGGGCGATAGCCACGGGAACTGGTGGAACGGAATGGTCTGGAAAGAATGCCGAGACATGGCTTCAGCCTTCTTCCTCGAACTGGAAGAGCTCCTGGACATCCCCGGGGGCAAAGAACTGTGCCGCAGCCTCGGGGAAAACTACCGGAGCCAGGCAGCACGCTTCGACCGGATCAAGGAACGCGCCCTGGACGATGGAGAACGGATCCGCCTCCTGGAGGAGAACCGCAGCGCCGAGGAAGAGGCCGTTTCGGCCATGGAAACACTCCTAGGATACTGCTAAGACGAACCACGTGTGAGGAAGGAACGGGTTATTCTATCGGCGGTCATGGAACCCCCTTAACCGCCCTAAAGCTGAGATAGCCTTGTTGATTGGTCTTCCGTTTTTCAAACACACCGCCGTGATAGACGACAATGTAAGCGGATAAATCTGATTGCGGCGAGGTTTGGGCGGTCCAGTAGTAGATGACCTTGGAATGCACATCCCAGAGGGGCGATTCTTTATCCGGGGCTTTCCGGTACACCGCCTCCCCCTGATCCTGGCGCCATTCCCCGCCGGCATTCTGCCCATGTATGCTCATGGACCGGACCGCTTCATCCACCGTGGGAAGGCGCCAGATGTTCTGGGGAGATTCCATGACTGAGAGCCCGTCCGCCGATAAGTGCCTGCAGATCTCTCTGGCCTCCTCCCAGGATACACCCCTATCCGGCCATCCCGGCCCCCGGGGCGCCCAAGCCAGGGTTACGCCGTTACCCTGGATAATCCTCGTCCCCAGGTTCCGGTCATCCACCCGTTGAGAAACCTTAATGCCCTGGGGAACCGAGATGGCGCCGATGATGAGCAGGGGAATAAGGATGATCAAGCGGTAGGCCCACCGCTTTGGCCGCGGATCACCCCAAAAGTACAGAATTCCAAGACCGGCGAAGGGGATGATGATCAATAGCCCTAACACCGAAAAATTTGCACCGGAAAAGAACCAAATGCAAAAACCACCGATCAATACATGGAGGGCCAAGCCGATCCGTTTCCACTGGAGAGAAACCACGGCTAATACCACAAATAGAATAGTGAACAGCAGGTATTGGAATACAAACATAAACAGGTTTTCCCCCAAGGATGTGGAGTACCAACCCTCATGAAAATTCTCGAAAGCGCCCCAGTAGGCCCAGAGGCTGGAAAACAGGATGGTAATGGCCACCCCGATCCATCCCGCTATGTTCTTCTTCGTAGCGGTAGTCATCCTAGTGTTTCTGGGTTCTGTCATGGGGGTGATTCACCTCCCTCCTGCCTGGGTTGATGGCCCGGGTTTTCGGTTCAACCCAAAATCCGGCCGGATGAAGGGTTCGTCAATGGTTTCTGAGGTCAGGATGGCATACTTCTGAGGGTACCGGTAGGCATTGCCATGAACCTCGTGTTTTCGGTAGTCCCGAAGCTCCTTAAGGGGAAAGGCAGCCATGTAAATCCCTTCGGATTCTCCGGCCTCCACCACTAGGGTATCCCGGGATCCCGGTTCCCCAGGCCGGTATGCGATGCCGTCGAAGGCGGATGAATGGCCGTTGCAGTCCGGCTGCCCCGCAGGATAGTTAACCGTGGCGATCCCCACCATATTCTCAAAGGCCCGCGCCCGGAGTTGGGAGAGCCGGTTAATTTCCATGGGGCAGGCATTGGGAACCAGAATCAGTTCGGCGCCCTTCAGCATGAGAATCCGCGCGCTCTCGGGAAACTCCCGGTCGTAACAGATCATGGCGCCAATCTTCACCGGTCCCCTGGCAGTATCCAGCTCCGCAACGTAAAAATCATCCCCGGGAGATAGCCGGCACTCGTCCCCGAAATCGCAGGTATGCACCTTGGCGTAGGATAGGACCATCCGTCCGAAGCGATCGAATAGGCAGAGGGTATTTCTCGGAAGGGGTTCGTGTTTCTCCAGAAGGGTAATACCGATGGCCATGTCCAATTCCCGGGCAAGGGTCCCGAACCGGGTTACAAAGGGACTGCCGGTTTCAATGGCGCTCTGTTTCAAGGCCTGGAAATCTTCCGGAATCCGGTATCCCACACTCCACATTTCCGGAAACAGGGCGATATCGGCGCCCTGCTCCTTGGCCCGCCGGCACGCCTCTATTCCCTTCTGCAGATTGCCCTCCAGAGTCTGCTCGGGTAGAATCTGCAGGAGCGCGATGTTCATAGTTTCGCCGGGTTCTGTAGACGTTGACTTGGTGTTCATGGTTTTCGACCTCCGATCTTATTATTCCCTGTAATCCAACCTGACAAACCGAAACCCCCGTTCCCGCAGTCCCAGTATAATCAACTCCACGGACTCAACGAACTCCTGGGCATCAGAATCCTTACCATCATGCAGATAGATAATCGATCCGGGCCGGGTATTCTCGATCACCTCCCTGGCTACGTTCTGGGCATCATAGGGGGAATGATACTCCGACGGCGGATCATAGCTACCGGTAACGAGCACCTTATCCATAGAGCGCAGGACCCATGGCAGAACCACGAATTTCGAGGTATAGGGCGGCCGGAAAAACCTGACCTCCCTCTGCCCCAAGGATTTGATCAACCCGTCGGTTTTAACAATCTGATCTCTGACAAAAGACGGCGATCGAAACATGAGCCGCGGGTGATCGTAGGAATGGTTCCCGATCAAATGCCCCTCTTCGTACACCGCCCGGGCAATCTCCGGGTGCTGTTCAATATTCTTTCCCAGCATGAAGAATGTTGCTTGTATTCCATGGTGATTCAACAGCCCGAGCAACCCAGGCGTCCGTTCTTTACCCGGCCCGTCGTCGAAGGTCAGGGCGACCACCCTCTCATCCCCCGGGATGGTATGAAGAGGCCTCACAAACAGGGCATTCTGCCACGGACGGCTGTACAGGAACGCGGCACCTCCCAACAGTAAAAGGAGGATCAAGAATAGCGATATACATTGAAGGACTTTTTTCATTCCCCCTCCCTACTGATCAGTATTGTCCACTTTGGAATGTTCGTTCTGCTTCCTCAAAATTCTAACTACCCGGGTTATGCATTATTTCCGACATGCTCCAATTATAGCCCTCAAAATCTACGGTGTTTGTAAACTGTACGACCACAGCGTCGATATCGGGATGATAGTTGGCAATGGTCTGGTACCCCGGTATCAAGCCGGTGTGCCCGTACTCATAGATAGAAGGGTAGATATTCTGTTCTGTTGCGTCGCGGAAGACAGAGCCATCGTTGAGTGCGCGGATGAACTTGCTTAGGTCTTCCGCGGTTGCCAGGATGGAACCGTTGTTAACGGTTTTCAAATCGGCATCATAGCCCACATAATACCCGCTCATGACGTCCTCCATGTCCACTTCGGTAATAGATCCAAAGGTTCGAGTCAAATTCAGGGGCTCGAGAATCGCTTCACGAATGTATTGAAAATGATCGTACCCGAGAACGCGGTCCATTATTTTGCCGAGTAAGAGGTAGTTCGTATTGGAATAGGCGTAGCGCTCGTCGGGCTTAAAATCCGCAGGCAGGTTCAGTACAAGGGCGAGTTGTTCATCCGCCGTCTCTTTCGGATTAACCCAATACATGGAGGTGTCGGTATAGTTTGGAATCCCGCTCCTATGGGTTACCAGCATGTTCACGGTGATGGTGCCGGCATGCTCGATTCTACCGATCAGTTCAGGTAGGTAATCTCCCAAGGTTTTTTCTAAGGACAATGATCCATCCCGGACCAATTTTGCAATCCCAACGGCCGTGTACAGTTTTCCGACACTGGCGATTTTAAATAGGGCATCCGGGTCAGCCGGGGTTTTACGCACTCTGTTCTTGTAGCCGGAAGTATAGGTTTCGAAGTGATTCCCATGGTACTGCACCCCCACAACGATTCCGTCAAACCCGTAATCCCCGGCCCTATCAACCTGCTCCTGAATGGTTTTCGGCAGCGGCTGAATCCACGCGGTTACCATGGGCCATGGAACGAAAACCAAGGAGATGAGCGTCCCCAAGAATAAGCCGATTCTAATGATGATTTTTATTTTACGATTCATCGGTGCCTTCGTTCGGCAGGGCATCATACTGAGGGCTCTTCTCAAGATTATGATCCCAGGTAGCTCTTTCTTGTAGGTAGATATGCCCGGTAGGAATCATTTCGAGCTCCGTATCCAGACTTCCTGCAGGTACAACCAGCAAGCTTCCATCCATTTGGAGATTAGGCAGCGCCGAGCTGCAGTCGGGGCAGAAGCTCTTAATATGACCGGAGTTATTATGGTTATAGGTTATGACTCTTTCCGCCCCCTTCAGCCATTCCAGGTGTGCTTTTGTTGAAAACAGATTTGCCGCATGAGCCGAACCGGTATCCTTCCGGCAGGATGCGCAGTGGCAGAGAAAGAACTGTTCAAACTCCCCAGTTACCTCGTAGGTTATGCTTCCGCAAAGACACGAGCCTTGATGTTTCATGTTGCCTCCAATCCAAGCTATCAGTGTAGCAGGGTTTTCTTTTTGTAGTGTGCAAAAGGTTGTAACATTCCCCATTTGCGACGCTATCTCTGGGGCCTGTACCCGGGCAACCCCGCTATATCTGGTGTAGTTTACAACCTTTTGCGCACTATATTTTCAGTTCAGTCCTCCCGAATCAAATTCCTGAATACCCGTACCCCCTTCACCGTCCCATGGTAAAGGTTACGTAAACCACTGGTATGACATTACTGGAAGGGTGTACAGGAATGGGCAATTGACAAATTATAAGTGCTGGATGATTATAAGCCATGAAATTACTGAGTTTGCTAGATGACCGGCTTGTACTCTGGAAAGCCAAAACAACCACCCTAGATAGTATGGTTGAGCACATGCTGGACAAACTGTATCAGTATGAGGATGTAAGCGCTTCTCGAAAGCAAGTAACCGAACTTCTGAATGCACGAAAGGCCCTTGGGGGGATGGTCTTTGAAACCGGCCTGGCAATTCCTCATGCGAGGATTCCAGGTCTCAGGGATTTGTGGATCCTTCCCGGGGTACCTGCGGAACCATTTTGGGAGAATGAGGTTGAGGTTAGGCTGGTCGTGCTCTTCCTTGTGCCGGCTGAGGTTTCTGAATACTACCTCCCGGTTCTTTCGTATCTTACCCGGTTGTCCCGGGATAACGATGTCTTTTCCCAGTGGATCGGACAGCCCACCAGAGATGCATTTATTGACTACACCCAAAAATTCCAGCTCAAAACGAGCTTGGAGGTTCGGGACATCATGAGCCCGGAGGTTATTTCGGTTAATCCAGAAATGAAGCTACGGGAAGTAGCTGATTTACTATATAAGTACTCCATCAGCTATCTGCCAGTCCTGGACAAAGATGGCAGGCTGGTAGGTGAAATAACCCTTCACGATATAATTCGGGTGGGCTTGCCAAATTATGCGTTTTTGGTGGGTGATCTCGGTTTTATGCAATCCTTTGAACCCTTTGAGCACCTAATCAAAAACGAAGATTCGATTCTGGTGGCTGATACGATGGCAAAACCGGGACCACATCTCGCACCCGACGAGAAGATATTTGAAGCGGCTCTCGAGTTTGCTAAGACGAACCGACGTCAGATACCTGTCTTAGAAAATAAGACACTTGTAGGGGTACTTAGCATTACTGATCTCCTAAAAAAGGTAATTCGCGCATGACCCCGGTAATGATAGCAGCTGTAGTACTCTTTGTATTATCCTTCCTGGTCATAAGTACTGAACTCATTAATAAGACCCTAGCCGCACTGTTGGGCGGCGGAATATTTATCATCTTAGGCCTCGTACATCAGCATGAAGCCTTTATGGCCGTGGATTGGAATGTCATATTTCTGTTAGTGGGCATGATGATTATCGTTGGAATCACCAAACATACCGGCGTTTTTCAATACCTGGCGATACGGGCAGCAAAGGCCGTACACGGTCGCCCCCTACCCTTACTTATCGTGCTTTCCCTCATAACCGCAGTGCTTTCGGCACTGCTGGACAATGTTACCACGGTGCTTATAATTACCCCGGTCAGCATATTAATCGCAGTTGAGTTGGGCATAAGCCCCTTACCCTTTGTAGTGTCCTCCGCAATTGCATCAAATATCGGCGGAACAGCAACCCTTATCGGAGATCCACCAAACATACTTATCGGTAGTGCTGCTGGGCTGAGTTTTGTCGATTTTATCGTAAACCTGGGACCGGTGGTTCTGATTTCACTCCTTGCTAGCTCTATAGCGTTCTGGTTTTTTTTCAGAAAACAATTAGTAGTTAGCAACGAACGTCGTGCAAGAATCATGGATTTTGACGAGACACGATCCATTACTGATAAACCGTTACTCATCAAGAGTTTAGCTATACTAGGACTTGTATTTATAGGCTTCATTTTACACGGCGTCACCCATCTTGAACCGGCTACTGTTTCCCTTACAGGAGCTGCGATACTAATGTTATTGGCCGGAAAGAAGGAGGTTGAGGAGTTTTTCCGTGAGGTAGAATGGGGAACCATCTTTTTCTTCATCGGATTATTCATTATGGTTGGGGCCCTGGAAGAATTAGGGGTTATTAATCTACTAGCAAAGGTCATCCTGAACCTGACCAAGGGAAGCATCCACGTGACAGCACTATCCTTGGTTTGGGTCTCCGGACTGTTTTCCGCCCTGGTGGACAACATACCCTATGTGGCAACCATGATACCCTTGGTTGAAAATATGGGAAAGTCGTTAGGCCCGGAAAATATTGAGCCTGTATGGTGGGCGCTTTCACTAGGGGCCTGCTTTGGCGGAAATGGAACCTTAATCGGTGCCTCCGCCAATGTCGTGAGTGTTGGACTCTCATCACGAAGCGGATATAAGATCAGTTTTCTGGAATTCACAAAATATGGAGTAATCATAACGGTGGTTACACTACTTATCGCTTCAGTCTATCTCTGGCTGGTGCTGCTATAGTTACCTTCACGCTCAATTAGTGCGCAAAAGATTGTAAACAACACCAGCTGTTGAGTGTCGCACCGTTTTACTTTCCAGGGGTAGTGTCGCCGAGGCACATTTTTACAGGCTTTTGCGCACTACACAATTCTTAGATACCGCGGCTATATTTAGTACAACCCTCTCACTCGTCTTATAGCATCCGTATGCCATGATCAAGATGATAGAGCAATTGCTCTATTCTTTTTCTCCCCTCAACACGCTCCGGGTAATTCCCTAACAGTTCTAGCACATCAGCACTGATATTCTGGATGGATCGGATTATTTCGTTATATCCGATTTATTCCTTTTTTTATTATCAAATTCTATTGCTAAAGCAGAATATGCTGCAGGCCCTAGGATGTGTACTGCTTGCCGAATATCTCGAAACGGATGCGTAAAGGCTGATGCAGCAGCAAGGCTGGCAGATAGAGTCTCGTAACCCTTCTTTATGGATAGGGTACGGTTATTAAAAGCCTTGCTAATTAGCCATGAGCCCCTGAAGGGCTTCCTGATTAAACCCTTTGATTACCAACCAGGCACCCATCACAAGTTCCTGGGGCGCTAACACCATTTGTAAATATATACCAAAGCCGGTATCTAGGTGAAAGAAATGTAAAAAGGCATAGGCAAAATACGGAACCACGCCAATTAAGCCCCAGATACTCAACCACCGAGGGATCAGCTTTGTACGGTAGAAGGAAACATAGAGGCAGGTAGCCCCGATAAGGAACATGAGGGAGTGTATCGGGCTCATCAGATCGATAACCCTATACAATGCATTGCCAATGTACGGTAATTCTGTCGAACCTGCCCCCACGGCTGCATGTTCATTCCCGAGTATGACAAACGTCAAAATAGCGATTGTCGACAGGATATAACCGGTGCCTTCTAGGGAACCACGGAAGATCACCATACCGGTTGCCAGCTCCTGGCTGTCTTTCCTAATAACTGGGTACAGAAAAACCGTCATCGCTACCAGAGAAATCCCCATCATGATGGTAAAGAATGCAGCTAGGGTGAGCTGTGATGAATTGGCCGCCACGAGGCCCAACATATCCACACCCTCCATTGGTTTGCTGCTGGTGATCGACGTGAGCACTTCACCGCCAATACCTACACTGAGAACCCCGAATACTGTGCCAAGGAAATACAGCACTCCGGTCATTACGGCATTCAATCTATATGATCGCATTCAAATCCCCTTTTATCGTACCCAATAGTTCTTTAGTGCGCAAAAGCCTGTAACTTTTCACCCTAGCGACACCATCCTTGGATTGGTTCCCGGGCTGTGCCACTATATCTGGTGTAGTTTACAACCTTTTGCGCACTACTCAATAACTCCATAGATGAAGATGTCACTGTCTATGGCCGGTACAGCTCAGGTAGGTACATGGGCTGTTCGGCCTTGTGGTGCTCGTTCTCGTACTTCGACGTTGCAGCTATCTTTTTCGTGTACGGAACTTGGGCAACAGAAAAGGATTTCCGCAAACCGTTCCGGCCTTTCCGGATATAGTCATCGGTGCTTAGTGCATCGTCAATACTTGTTCCTTCCTCGTCGAGAAACAGCAGGTAAAGATCAATCCACATAGCCTGGCCCACCACGGCATCCTGGATGGCAGAATTTAAAGACTCGACCTGGGCAGTATAATCCTCACTCCTCGGAAGTACGCTCTGGACATATATTTCTGTTTGCGGTGATTCAGTTCGGATCCTTTCAACAATAGCGATGATGTTGCTTACGATCTGTTCTTCGGGAACCCCGCCAGTCAAATCGTTTGTACCGATCAGAAGGAACACCTGCCGCAGAGTTGGTGTACAATTCTTTCTGTAAATTAGGTTGAAGAAAGCAGGCCGATCAGGCTCAAATGGTAAGTGACGAAACAAACCATAAGGAGAGCCCGATGGCCTACCAATCAGAGTATACACTTTTAGAGCAAGTGATCCAAATGTTAGCCACCAAGGAAGACAGTAAATTTTCTAAGGTGATAGAAAAGGTAGTGAACGAAGCAATGAAACTTGAGCGAGCCAAAACCCTTCAGGCCGAACCCTATGAGCGGACCGAAGATCGAATGGGCTACGCCAACGGGTTTAAGAACAAAACCTTGGCTTTGGCTACCGGGAAGGTATTACTCAAGATACCTCAAGTCCGCGGACTGGAATTCTATCCCAGCTGTATCGAAAAGGGTATTCGGAGTGAACGAGCCTTAAAACTTGCGATAGCCGAGATGTACGTAAAAGGGGTCAGTACTAGACGGGTTTCAGATATCGTAGAAATCCTATGCGGCACCGAGGTGAGCTCCTCACAGGTAAGTCGATTGGCGAAGGAGCTGGATGAAGAGGCAACATCCTGGCGATCCTCGCCGGTAGGACAAATACAGTATCTCGTGCTCGACGCTACATATGAATCAGTGCGTGTAGGCTCGAAAGTGGTCAAACAGTCCCTACTGATGGCCATAGGCGTCGATTATGAAGGCAAACGTCAGATTTTGGGCACAGAAGTAGCCAATAGCGAAGCGGAGGTAAATTGGCGATCGTTTCTAGAAGGCCTGGTTCGTAGAGGGCTCCATGGTCTGACCATGATTACCAGTGATGACCATGCGGGTCTTCGAGCAGCTATCGATGCTGTGTTTCCTGGAATCTTGTGGCAACGGTGTCAATTTCACTTGCAGCAAAATGCTCGTGGTTACGTGACAAGGAAAGACGATGTCCCGGCGGTAGCGGCGGAAATCCGCAAGGTTTTCAATGCCCCAGATGAACAGAACGCCGAAAGGTACTTGCAGAGCCTGGTAGAAAAGTATGAGAAGACCCAGCCCCGTCTTGCCCAGTGGGCTGATGAAAATCTCCGGGAGGGATTAAGCGTATTTCATATCCCGGAAAACCACAGGAGGAAGTTACGAACCTCAAATTTGGCTGAACGTCAAATGAAAGAAATAAAAAGGCGAACAAAGGTCGTAGGCGTATTCCCTAATGCCGATAGTTTGCTTCGCCTTGCGGCGGCCATGCTGATCGAACAGAACGATCAATGGCAGAATGAAAAACGGTACTTACCCGAGTCTAATGATCGCCCTGCTTTTAAAGAAATTTACAGAAAAAAGGTTGCTTAATC